>NZ_JBKYMO010000269.1:0-7778 GCF_047302915.1 Massilia sp. CT11-108
GCGCTGCCGGGCGTGGAGCAGGGCGCCGTCGTCGGCTGGTCGCAGTTCGTGCTGGCGTCGCCGCGCGCCCCGCAGAAACAGCTCGCCACCGTACCGCCCGTCCGCACGGACGGCGCGGTGGAGCTGCGCGCCGCCGACGCCGTACTGCGCGTAGCAAAGGACACGGGACTCGTGACCTACACGGTGGCCGGCCGCACGGTCCTGAAGGGCGGTTCGCCGAACTTCTGGCGCGGCCTGACGGACAATGACGAAGGCTCCGGCGTGGACAAGAGCCACGGGGTGTGGCGGACGTTCACCGACCAGCGCAAGGTGCGCGACGTGACCGCGACGGCCGATGGCGTGCGCGTGCTGTTCAGCTTCGGCGCCGGCGCGGCGCACTGGGAAAACATCTATCGCATGCGCGCCGACGGCAGCGTCGACGTGCAGGCCAGCTTCACGCCGCTGCGCGACGACCTGCCGGATCCGCTGCGCCTGGGCCTGCGCTTCGACAGCCTGCCGGCGCTCGATGCGCTGTCATGGTACGGCCGTGGTCCGTACGAATCGTACGCGGACCGCAAGACGGGATCCGCACTGGGCCTGTACGCGGGCAAGGTGGCGGACCAGTACCACGGCTACATCCGCCCGCAGGAAAGCGGCAACAAGACGGACGTGCGCTGGTTCCAGCTGCAGGACGGCGCCGGCAGCGGCATCCGCGTGGACTTTGATGCGCCGAGCGCGTTCAATGCGCTCGCGTTCCCGTACGAGGACCTGTACCTGCGGCCGCGCGGCACGTGGAAGAGTTCCGAGATCGCGCCGCATGGCGACGGCTCGGTGCTCGTCGACATGGCCCAGGCGGGCGTGGGCGGCGACACCGGCTGGAGCCTGGACGGGCGGCCGCACGTGAAGTACCGCATCCCGCTCGCCCCCGCCAGCTATCGCTTCGTGCTCGCCCCCGTGCGTGCCCAGCGGGTGGCGGAGCAGTGATCGATAACCGGGGCATTCGCGCCCCGGATCACGACGCCGGCGGCCGGTCAAGCGGCGGCGTCGTGTAAATACCACATCAACAATGATATTTCGCAAAGGTATTACCACGAGGAAGGACGCGGCCTATAATTCAACCTAGATTTGTTATCGATACCTAAAACGCCGGCCGTACAGAGCCGGGGAAAACCATGCCAAATCGGATTACAGAGGAGAACCAAATGAAGCACAATCACCGCAATTTCGGACCGAAGATGTCGGTCGTCGCCGTGGCGCTCGCCCAGGCTTTCGCAGGCCACGCCTGGGCGCAGCAGGCGGACGCCAACACCGTCGTCGTGACGGGCATCCGCGCCAGCGCGCAGTCGTCGCTGGCGATCAAGCGCGACTCGATGGAGGTCGTCGACTCGATCAGCGCGGACGACATCGGCAAGCTGCCGGACCCGAACGTCACCGAGACCATGACGCGCATCCCCGGCGTGCAGGGCTACCGCTACGGCGGCGAGGGCGCATCGCCCGTGGGCACCGGCTCCGGCGTGACGATCCGCGGCCTGTCCGGCCAGACGGCGTCGGAAGTGAACGGCCGCGCCTACTTCACGGCAGGCAGCCGCGAATTCAACCTGGAAGGCGCGATTCCGGGCATGGTCGCCGGCATCGACGTGTATAAAAACCCGTCGGCCGAACACATCGAGGGCGCCATCGGCGGCCTGGTCAATATCCGCACCCGCAATCCGAGCGACTTCAAGGGCCTGACGGGCGCACTGAACATCGGCGGCCGCTACAACGACCTGGCGAAGAAGGGCAATCCGGAACTGTTCGGCATGATCGCCAACCGCTGGAACCTGCAGGGCGGCGGCCGCATCGGCGTGATGGCGGCAGCCGTGTTCCAGCAGAGCACGGGTCGTTCGGACAACAACCCGGGCAACGGCGGCGCCAACTACAAACGCGCTGTGCGCGCCGACAGCGCCGAATACGCGACGCTGGCCGGCGCCAATACGGCGAACGATCCGTCGAAGCCGATGTCGCAGTACGTCGGCCGCACCGACGTCTCTTACCTGGCGGGCGTGCCCACGCTGCCGACGTCGACGACTGCCGGCGCCTACATGCCGAACCTGGCCGGTCTGACCCAGGAGCAGATCGGCAACGTCATGGCGGCGCCCGCACTCACCAATAACGTGTTCCAGGAAACGATCATGCGTACCCGCCGCGGCCTGAATCTGGCTGCGGACTGGCGCGTCGACAATACGCTGCGCTTCTACGTCGACGGCAACTACACCTACTACCTGTATCACCAGAACTACCGCGGCCTGAACTCGTCGGACAACAACAACCAGGCCAACAACGTTCAGAACCTGCAGACGGCGCCGTTCAACCTGACTGAACAGTTCGCCAACGGCAACCTCAACGGCGGCAGCAACGACGTCCTCGCCACCAAGCGCTTCCTCAGCGGGAACTTCCTGAACACGAGGATGACCACGACCGGCGGCGACGAGCACCGTCCGTACACGACGTGGATCGCCGCGACCGGCGCCGAATGGCACCCGACGCCGGCCCTGTTCCTGAAGGCGGACATCAACTTCATCAAGGCCGACCAGACCCAGGACAACCGCTCCGTGACCCTGCTGTCCAATCCGGGCCTGTACTGGACGGCCAACCGGGTCAGCGATGGCGCACCGCACCAGTTGACGTTCACCGGGCCGAACCTGTCCGATCCGTCCAACTTCATGTACCAGGCGTACAGCAACGGCACGCACCAGAGTTACCACGACACCGGCGGCGCGGTGGCCCTGGACGGTACGTACTCGCTGGACGACGGCTGGTTCTTCAGCCGCCTCAAGTTCGGCGCCCGCGCCGCGCGCCAGTCGAGCAGTTACAACAACTTCGGATTCGGCGGCCGTCCGCTGACGAGCGACGGCCTCGCGCTGGCTGCCGACGGCAGCAACGGCATCTCGGCGGCGAACGGCGGCCATACGCAATCCTCACCCACCAACTTCATGGACGGCCTGGCCGGCTATTCGGGCGGCTACGTCGTCTACAACCCGGACCAGCTGCTGGGCAACCAGGTGAGCGGCGCCTTCCCGAAAGCCGGGATCTTGCCGGAGAACGGACTGACGGAACAACTCCTGTCCCGCCGCTATACGAACGAGAAGACCAAGGCGATCTACCTCGTGGGTGAGTTCGCACTGCTGGATGACCGTCTCAAGGGTAACGTCGGCGTGCGCGTCGTCCGCACCAATGGCGAATTCGTGGCGCAGGTGGCGGACCCGATCACCGGCGCCATCGGACCGTACCGCCGCACGACGTCCTACACGAACGCACTACCTTCGTTTAACCTGACCTACGACCTGGCGAAAGACTTCCTGGCGCGCTTCGGCTACGGACGCGGCATGACCCGTCCGGGACTCGACCAGCTCAATCCATCCCTCACCGTCAACTCGACCCAGGGTACGCTGCAAATCGGTAACCCGGATCTGCGTCCGCTGACCGCGAACAGTTTCGACTTCTCGCTGGAGCGCTACTTCAGCAAGACGAACTACCTGGCAGCCGGTGTGTTCGACAAGGAAATCAACGGCTTCTTCAACGACGTCCAGAATTGCGAGAACGTCTCGCTCGCGACGGGCTATAGCGGCGCCGTCTCGAACGGTTGCCCGAGCGGCCAGCTGTTGGTGTCGAAGACCCTGAATTCCGAGAAGGGCTATGCGCGCGGCGTCGAGCTGTCGGGCCAGTACTTCTTCGACAGCGCCCCCGGCATCCTGAAGAACTTCGGCGTGGCCGGTTCGTACACCTATGTGAAGACGGACAACCCGTTCAACGTGGGTACGAAGGCCGCGCCGAACATCATCTCGACGCCACAACCGTTCGCCTCGAAGAACAGCTACAGCGTGAGCGCCCTGTACGAGGACAACAAGGCGTCCGCGCGCCTGGTCTACACGTGGCGTTCTCCGTCGGTGCTGTTCGGCTTCTCGCCGAACCCGATCGACGGCCGCTACATCGATGCCTACGGTATCCTGGACGGCTCGTTCAACTACCAGCTGACCGACAACCTGGCGCTGTCGCTGATCGCGTCGAACATCACGAACAAGACGCTCAATCGTAACGTCGGCGGCCTCGGGAACGAGAGCGGCATCGAACGCCAGCACTACGAGAACGGCCGCTTCTTCGGTTTCAGCTTGCGCTACAAGTTCGGCAACCTGTAATCTTCTCTCTCGTCGCGGGCCGCGTGCCCGCTTTCGACCGCCGCCGGTGTTTGCCGGCGGCGGTTTTTTTACGAAAGGGTTTTCGATGTCCTTCACCCGCCGTTCGATGCTCAAAGCCACCCTCGCGGCGTTCCCGGCGCATGGTCTCGCCCGCGACCTCGGCCAGCATTCGCCGCCCGTGCCGGTCGATGCGGCGCGTGCGTTCCTGGCCAACCAGGTGCGCCTGCTGCCGGGAAGTCCGTTCCACTTACGGCAGGAGCTGCATCGCACAGGGGTGCTCGCGTCCTATGATCCCGACAAACTGCTTTACCACTACCGCGCGTTGGCGAAACTTCCCCAGAAAGCAGGCATCGAGAAGGGTTACGACGGCTGGGACAGTGAATTCCTTCGTGGGCACATGACCGGGCACTATCTGTCCGCCGCGTCGCGCATGGCGGCGGCGACCGGAAGCCTGTTGTTTCGCGACCGGGTCGACTACCTCGTGGCCGAGCTCGCGGCATGTCAGAAGAGCCTGAATCAGGGTGGCTACCTGGCCGCGTTTTCCACGGCCGCCTTCGACCAGCTCGAAGGCAAGCCCGGGGCCGACGCCGGGGGCATCGGGGTGCCTTATTACACGATCCAGAAGATCATGTCGGGCCTCATCGACGCCCATGCCTACGTCGGCAACAGGCAGGCACTCGACGTGGCCACCCGGATGGCCGACTACTTCGGCAAACGGCTCGCGCGGCTCGATGCCGGGCAGGTCGACCGGATATTCCGCACGGACGGCAGCCGCAATCCGCAAAACGAATTCGGTGCGATGAGCGACGTGCTGACGGAACTCTACAAGATCGACAAGAATCCCCGGCACCTCGACACCGCCCGCATGTTCCACCGCGCCTGGTTCGTCGGCCCGCTTGCCGACGGCGAGGACCGGCTGGGCGGCGTGCACGCCAATACGCACATCGCGCAGGTGGTGGGCCTGGCCAACGCCGCCAACGTCGATGGCGACCCGCTGGAACTGAAGGCGTCCGAGAACTTCTGGCGCCTGGTCGTGCACAGGCATTCATTCGCCAACGGCGGTACGTCGGTGAACGAATGGTTCGACAAACCCGGCGTGGAGGCCGGCCCGTCGATCGACAACCAGAAGGTATTGCCGCCGACGACCGCCGAGACGTGCAACACCCACAACATGCTCAAGCTGACGACAAGGCTGTTCGAGCGCAACCGCCGTGCGGACCTTGCCGACTACTACGAGCGTGCGCTGTACAACCACGTGCTGGCGTCGGTGGCGCCGGACTCGGGCGCCATGACCTATTTCACGCCGTTCCACGGGGACTTTCGCACCTATCTCAACGGCAGCTTTTGCTGTACCGGCTCCGGTATCGAAAACACCGCACGCTACAACGAAGGCATTTACTTCCACAAGGACGATACGCTCTGGGTGAACCTGTATATTCCGTCCGAGCTCAGTTGGCGGCAAGCCGGGATCGTATTGCGGCAGCAAGGGGACATCACGCGCGGCGACCCGGTGCGCCTGACGGTGGTGAAGCCGGGAGCCCGCGCCGTCACGGTGAATCTGCGCGTTCCCGCATGGGTCGCCGGACCGGTGACGGTCAGGATCAACGGCAAGCCGCAAGGTGTGGACGCACAGCCCTCGACCTATATCGCGTTGCGGCGGCAATGGAAGGCCGGTGACGTGATCGACCTGACGCTGCCGGCGGGGCTGCGGCTGGAGCGGTCCATGGACGACGCCTCGACGGTCTCCCTGTTCCATGGCCCGGTCTTGCTGGCCGGAGAACTCGGCAGGGGCAGCATGCCCGCCAGCGACGTGGGCGACAAGGATGCTTACCTGAAGATTGCCGCCGTGCCGGTTCCGGATATCGTCGGCAAGTCCGGCAACCCCGCCGATTGGCTCGCGCCGATCCCCGGCGATCCGTCCGCGTTCAGGTTCAAGGATGCAGGTCCGGCCAGCGGCATCGTCGTCCGGCCGCTGTTTGACCTGCACCATCAGCGCTATGCCGTGTATTGGCGCCTGAACGCAGCCGGTCAGTACGGCCCGGCCCCCGGCGCAGTCACGTTGAAGTAATCGGCTTCGAGGTACGACGGCTGCGTGCGCGCCCGCGCACCGACGCTGAACAGGCCCACCTGCGCGCCCACCCACGTGCCGCGCGTGACCGGGAACGGGGCGCCGGCCGGCTTGAACGGGCGGCCGTCCACGCTGTACGAAAAGCCGACGAACGCCGTTTCGTACATCGACATGCGCAGGACCACCTCGTCCGGCGCGTCCGGCAGCACGACGGTGGACTCCTCGCGGCAGCGCGGTCCGAACGGGCCGCACACGGTGCGCACGAGTTCCGTCTTTCCGCCGCTGCGGCGCAGGCCCACCCAGCCATACTGCATGGCGTTAATGATCAGACCGGCCCGGTCGCCGTCGACGGCACCCTCGAGGCGCACGCGGGTCTCCACGACGAAGCGCGACGCGGGCACCTTCTGCGTGAGGATCGCGCCCGCCGCGCGCACAAAGCCGTCGGCTTCCGGCACCACCTGGGTGGCGAGGCGCAGGTGGCCGGGGTTGTCCGTCAGCGAGTACCAGCCGGGCGCCGGATTCGCGCCCCATTGCCACTGCAGGCCGAGGGCAGGGCCATCGAACGCATCGCTTGTCGCCGGCGCCGCCGGGCCGAAGCCTTGCACCGGTTTCGCGTACGTGTTCACGGGTTCGCCGACGCCCGGCGTGCGGCCCGGTGCGCCGATGACCGGCCAGCCGTCCTGCCAGCGCATCGGCTGCAGGTGCACGACGCGGCCATACGCCCCCTTGTCCTGGAAGTGCACGAACCAGTCCTTGCCGTCCGGGGCATCCACCCACGCGCCCTGGTGCGGCCCGTTGATCGGGGTGTCGCCCTGGTCCATCACGCGGCGTGCCTCGTACGGTCCGTCGATCGAGCGCGAACGGAACACGGCCTGCCAGCCCATCTCGACGCCACCGGCGGGGGCGAACACGTAGTAATAGCCGTTCGCCTTGTACAGCTTCGGCCCTTCGACCGTGTGGTAGCCGGGGTAGCGGCCGCCGTCGATGATGATCTTGCCGCCGTCGTCCAGGAGGCGGGTCGCCTGCGGATCCATGCGGCGCAAGGTCAGCACGTTGTTGATGCCGGCGCGGCTCTTCGCCCACGCGTGCACCAGGTACGCCTTGCCGTCGTCGTCCCACAGCGGCGCGGGGTCGATGATGCCGCGCCCGGCCAGGAGCAGCCGCGGCGGCGTCCACGGGCCCGCGAAACGCTCGGCCGTCGTCACGTAGACGCCGTAGTCCGGGTCGGGGTAGAAGATCCAGAAGCGGCCGTCGTGCCAGCGCAGCGTCGGCGCCCACACGCCCTTGCCGTATTGCGGACGGTCGAACACGTTGGCCGGTTCCAGCCGGGGCAGGGCGTGGCCGACGAGCGTCCAGTTCACCAGGTCCGGCGACTCCAGCAGCGGCAGGCCGGGCGCATTGTTGAAACTGGACGCCGTCATGTAGAACTTGTCGCCGACGCGGATCGCGTCCGGATCGGAATAATCCGCATGCAGGATGGGGTTGCGGTAGCGGCCGTCGCCGAGGTCCGCGCTCCAGGGCGCGGCGGCGAGGCCCGTGGCCGCTTGCTGCTGGGC
>NZ_JBKYMO010000270.1:0-7768 GCF_047302915.1 Massilia sp. CT11-108
GACGCACCGCGAAGATGCTGCGCGAGGGCAGGGGCGACGACAGCAGCAGATCGAGGTCGCCGCGCTCGAACAGCGCCAGCACGCAGGCCCGCAGGCCGCTCGACAGCATGAAGGTCGAGCACACGACCACCAGCAGGCTGATAGGGATCGCGAGCAGCGCGTCGCCCATGCCGTCGCGGCCCAGTGCGCGCAGCAGCGCGAACGCGATCAGGTGCAATCCGATGAACCCGATCACGAACACGGCGATGGCGGGCCAGCCCGGACGCCGCCTGCCGCCCTTGTTGATGGTCGCGCCATACCAGGCCAGGCGCAGCTCGTGGCCCAGCAGCCAGCGAATGCTTCCGGGCGCGGCACTCACCCTGGCTGTCCTTCGGTCAGGTGCAGGAATACGTCTTCCAGGCTGCCGCCCTGGGTGCGCTCGCGGAGTTCGGCCAGCGTGCCTTCGGCGATCAGGCGGCCCTGGCGGATGATGCCGATGCGCTGCGCGAGACGTTCCGCCACCTCGAGGATGTGTGTCGTCAGGATCACGGTGCCGCCCTGTTCGACGTGCGACACGAGCAGGTCCTTCACCTGGCGCGCGGCGGCCGCATCGAGGCCGGTCAGCGGTTCGTCCAGGATCAGGAGCTCGGGCTCGTGGATCAGCGCCCCGGCCAGCGCCAGCTTCTGCTTCATCCCCCGCGAAAACCCTTCCGTCAGCTCGTGCGCGTGCTTCGTGAGGTCGAGCCAGTCGAGCAGGCGGCGCGCGCGCGGTTCGGCGTCCTGCGCGCGGATGCCCCACAGGCCGGCGACGAATTCCAGGTATTCGGTCGGCCGCAGTTTCCCGTACAGCAGCGGGTCGTCCGGCAGATAGGCCATGCCGCGCTTCGCGCCCGCGGGATCGCGCGCGAGGTCGATGCCGAGCACTTGCACGTCGCCGGCATCGGGGGCCAGCAGGCCGGTGACCATGCGCAAGGTCGTCGTCTTGCCGGCGCCGTTGGGGCCCAGCAGCGCGTACAGTTGGCCGCGCCGCACGGTCAGGTCGAGGCCGTCGACGGCGGGCCGGCCGAAGGATTTGCGCAGGCCGGACAGGCGCAGGGCAGGGGACTCGCTGTTCATCTCAGGGCAGTTTGAAAGAGGTGATGAATTGTTCGACCTGTTCGGCGGGCAGCGCATCCTTCTTGCCGATCGCGATCACCTGGTAGAAGCGCTTGCCGCGCGCCTCGAAGTGGCCGACGAGGTGCATGGTCTCGCCGTTGCGGGTGCCGCTGGCGTCGACGTCGCGCGTGGCGCGGTCCGTGTCCGCGGTCGCCTTCTGGCTGGTGACGGTGGCGCCGATGTTGCGCACCAGCGCGAGCTGCATCGCTTCCAGCGCGGCCTGGGCACGCGCCGCGTCCGGCGCTTCGGCCGCGCCGACGGCGAACGTCGCGCCATCGACCTCGGCCGCCGTCATCGTCATCGCGACCTGCATGCCGTCGAGGTCGATGGTGCGCGTGAACGTTGCCGGTTTCGCTGGGAACATGACGCGGTAGGGCGCGTCCGGACTTGCATAGTCGCGCCAGTTGTACTTGGGGGAACAGGCCGCCAGAAGCAGGCCGAGCGCGGCCACGAGGGCCGCGAAGCGTCGTCTTGTCATGACGACATGGTAACAGGGCCGGACGGTTCAGGCGACCGGGATCGGGTTCTCCGCGATGTGGGCGTTGAACTCGTGGACCAGCTTGTGCTCGTCCGGCCCGGCGTTGTTGCGCAGCGGGACGGCGATGTCGACCAGCGCTTCTTCGCGGTCCGTGGCCAGGGCCTGCATGGTCTGGGCAATGAAGGCGTCCAGCGGCATGGCGCGTGGGTCGTCGCCTTTGTGGATCAGGTCGGTGTTGACCCACGGCGGCGCGATTTCCTGCACCGTCACGCCGGTAGCGCGCAGCATGAAGCGCAGCGACAGCGTGTACGAGTGCAGCGCGGCCTTGGTGGCCGAATACACCGCGTTCGTGGCGATCGGCACGTAGGCCAGTACCGACGTGTTGTTGATGATCGTCGCGCGCGGCTGCTTCTTGAGGTGGCCGACGAGGGCGGACGTCATGCGGACCGGGCCGAGCAGATTCGTCTCGATGGTGGACACGGCCGTGGCGTCGTCGATCGTGCCGGACGGATCGTCGAACGGCATGATGCCGGCGTTGTTGACCAGGACGTTCAGCGCGGGACACTCGGCGATCAGGGCCGCGGCGGCGCGTTCGATGCTGGCCGGATCGGCGATGTCCAGCTCGACGGCGCGCATGCCCGGGTTGGCGCGCGTCACCTCGTCGAGCAGGGCCTTGCGGCGGCCGCCGATGATGACCTGGTTGCCCAGTTTATGAAACGCTTCCGCCAGGCCGCGGCCGATGCCCGAGGTACCGCCGGTGATGAAGATGGTATTGTTCGTGAGTTGCATGGTGATTCTCCGTTCTGGTTATCAGGGGTGTGGAAGATGTTGTCTTCTGGGATCAATGTTGGCGCAAACATGTCTGCCCTGAATGACAAAGAACCCTCGAATCAGGACAAAGTGTGCGTATGCACATATATTCGGAAGCCTATCTACTTTGTCAGTTGTTTTTGGTTGGACCGGAGCGGTTGTCGTATGATTACCATCATGCACTGCAGCAGACGCTGTGGCGCCGGACTCTCCGGCGAACCTGATCATCACTGAGGACAACATGAAACGCAGAATCGGACTCTTGCTGCCACCCGGCTTCCAGGTCCTGGATCTCATGGCGACAACGGTCTACGAACTGGCCAATACCTTGCTGGAAGAATCCATGTACGAGGTCACGATGCTGTCGGAGCATGGGGGCGCGATGACCAGTTCCTCGGGCATCAGCGTGCTCACGGAAGCCGTCACGCGCTACGACTACGACACCTTGCTCGTGGCGGGGCAGATGGCGCCGCGGCGTCCGTCGTCGCCGGGCTTCGTCGAGATCCTGCGCCAGGCCGGCGTGCAGTCGCGCCGCGTGGGCAGCATCTGCACGGGCGCCTTCCTGCTGGCCGAGGCGGGCCTGCTGGACGGCAAGCGTGCCACCACCCACTGGTCGCTGGCGCGCGACCTGCAGCGCATGTACCCGAAGGTGCGCGTCGAGGAAGACCGCATCTTCATCAACGAGGGCAAGGTGTGGTCGTCGGCCGGCATGACGGCTTGCGTCGACCTGTGCCTGGCCCTCGTCGAGAGCGACCACGGCATCGAGCTGTCGCGCAACATCGCCCGCAAGCTCGTCGTCTACCACCGCCGCAGCGGCGGCCAGTCGCAGTTCTCCGCGCTGCTGGAACTGGAGCCGAAGTCCGACCGCATCCAGCAGGCGCTGTCGTACGCCAAGCGCCACCTGCGCAAGCCGCTGTCCGTGGACGAGCTGGCCGAGGCGGCCAACCTGAGCACGCGCCAGTTCAGCCGCACGTTCCGCATCGAGACGGGCCAGTCGCCGGCCCGTGCGATCGAGGTGCTGCGCGTGGAAGCGGCGCGCGCCATGATCGAGGGCAGCAACCACTCGATCGACGTCGTCGCGCGCGAGACCGGTTTTTCCGATCCCGAGCGCATGCGCCGTGCCTTCCTGCGCGCCTTCGGCCAGCCGCCCCAGGCCATCAAGCGCGCGGCGCGCGAACAGCAGACCACGGGCCTCACCTGATCCTTCGACAGGGAAGCGATGGCCTGATTCGAGGCCGATTGGTCTCACGCGTCGTCCTCCGTTCTGAAAAGACGCCTGCATCAGGCAACCAGAACGGAGTCGACGATGTCCACCGAGCCCACCTCCCTGCCCAGAGGCCTTCTCTCGCCGCGATCGCCGGCTTCGGCCACTGGCCGCTCGGCCTGCTGTTGCCGGGTGTCGTGCTGTGGCTGAACGCATCGTTCCAGTACGCCGGTTTCTCGCTGGGCGCGCTGGCGGGCGGGTTCACGGTGGCGCATGCGTCGCCCGGGGTCGTGGGCTGGGTCGGCGGCAGTTTCGAGGTGCTGGCCTTGCTGCTCGTGTTCGTCATCGAGCGGCGCCGGCAGGCGCGTGGATTAGTGGTCGCCGCTTAATGGTCACATAAGCCGCGCCGGTACTGGATCGCCTCGGCCACGTGCTGGGCGTTGACCGTATCGACGCCGGCGAGATCGGCGATCGTGCGCGCCACCTTCAGCACGCGGTGATAGGCGCGCGCCGACCAGTGCAGGTGCTGCATGGCGTCGCCCAGCAGGCGCGCGGTGGCGGTGTCCAGGTGGCAGTGGTGGTCGATCTCGCGCGTCGTCAGCTTCCGGTTGGCCTTGCCCTGGCGAGACAACTGGCGCGCGTGCGCCTGCGTGACGCGCGCGGCGATGGCGGCGCTCGGTTCGCCGTCGGCCAGTTGCGCCATCGTATCCGGCGTCATCGCGGCCACGGGTACCTGGATGTCGATGCGGTCGAGGAGGGGACCGGAGATGCGGTCCTGGTAGCGCTGCACGGCGTCCGGCGTGCAGCGGCACTTGCTCGACGGGTGGCCGAGCCAGCCGCACGGACATGGATTCATCGCCGCGATCAACTGGAAACTGGCGGGGAAGTCGGCCTGGCGCGCGGCGCGCGAGATCGTGATGGCGCCCGTTTCCAGCGGCTCGCGCAAGACTTCCAGGACTTTGCGGTCGAACTCCGGCAACTCGTCGAGGAACAGCACGCCGTGGTGGGCGAGCGAAATTTCTCCGGGACGCGGCCCCTGGCCGCCGCCGACGAGGGCCACGCCGGAACTCGTGTGATGCGGACTGCGGAACGGCCGTTTTTTCCAGCGCTCGATGGCGAAGCTGCCCGCGAGCGACTGGAGCGCGGCCGTCTCCAGCGCTTCCTCCTCGCGCAGCGGCGGCAGCAGGCCGGGGAAGCGCGACGCGAGCATGCTCTTGCCGGCGCCCGGCGGTCCGATCAGCAGCACGGAGTGCAGGCCCGCGGCCGCTACCTCGAGCGCGCGCTTGACCTGCTGCTGGCCCTTGACGTCGGCGAAGTCCGGGTACACGGGCGGATCGGCCGACGGCACGGGGCGGTAGCGCGCGAGCCGCGCCTCGTCCGACGTCGCGGCGAAGTGCGCGCACACGTCCAGCAGCGAGCGGGCAGGGTAGATGACGGCGTCCGTCACGAGGGCCGCCTCGTCCGCGTTCGCCCACGGCAGCACGAAGGCGCGCGCGGACGTGTCCTCGTCGGCGTGCTGGCGCAGCATGGCAAAGCTCATCGCCAGCGCACCGCGCACGGGGCGCAATTCTCCCGACAGCGACAGCTCGCCGGCGAATTCGTAGCCGTCCAGCGCGCCGGATGGGATCTGGTCGGACGCCGCGAGGATGCCCAGTGCGATCGGCAGGTCGAACCGTCCGGATTCTTTTGGCAGCTCGGCCGGCGCAAGATTGATGGTGATGCGCCGGCTGGGAACCTCGAAGCCCGAGTTCTGCAGCGCGGCGCGCACGCGGTCTTTCGATTCGCGCACCTCGGCGTCCGCCAACCCCACGATATTCATCGCCGGTAGTCCATTGGCCA
This sequence comes from Massilia sp. CT11-108, assembly GCF_047302915.1. NCBI lineage: Bacteria > Pseudomonadati > Pseudomonadota > Betaproteobacteria > Burkholderiales > Oxalobacteraceae > Massilia > Massilia sp. CT11-108. The sequence continues at coordinate 5,466 of NZ_JBKYMO010000270.1, forward strand.
GGTGAACTTCGACGCTGACGGCCGGTGCTTCCATGCCGGCCAGGGCGCGGCTTCTGAGGACGGCGAGGCTCATCGGACTCCTTCGACGGTGGGCGAGGCCTCATCTTAGGCAAGCGGAGACGATGCCTGTTGAGAGGGGACAGGCCTGTATGCCGAACTTTTTTCGCGTCGGGTCTGCGCGGTGTCTGGTAATGTAGCGGGCTCCGCCTTCTCCTGCCCACGCATGCCCCGACTGATCCTGACCCTGCTCGCCCTCGCGGTGCTGTTCTGCCTGCTGTGCGGACCCGTCGCGTGGGTTGCGCTGCGCCTGTGGAAGCGTGGGGATCTCGACGCGTTCCGGCCGCTGCGGGCCGTGTGGATCGCGCAGGTGGCGCTGGCGTCCGCGCTCGTCTTCGGCGCGGACAGTCTCGGGCTGACCAATCCGATGGGCTGGATGGTGGCGATCGTGTTTGCGGTCAGCCTGGGCGGGGCGGCCTTGTTCGCGCTGTGGCGGGTGATGGCTCGGGCGAAGGTGCGGATGAGGGTGCGCGGCCGCCCGTAGGCGTCAAGCCTTGGCGTCGGAGGCGGCCAGCTTCGCTTCCAGTTCCGCCACGCGCAGTTCCAGCGCCTCCAGCTTGGCGCGCGTCTTGGCCAGCACCTGGGCCTGGATATCGAACTCTTCGCGCGTCACCAGGTCCAGCTTCGAAAAGCCCTGGGTCATCATCGCCTTGACGTTGCGCTCGATGTCCTTGGCGGGCGAGTTTTCGATCGCCTGATTGATCTTGCCCTGCAAATCATTGAAAAAATTGTTCATTTCACACTAGTCCTTGAGTCGGCATGCCGCACCAAGAAGGTGCGTACATACCTGATTTGGTGCGTGCACCGCGACGGCGCACGCGCCCTGGTCCCGTTTGTATTTTGAAAGTAAAAAACTGGGGGCGGAAGGGGTGAAAAACAAGCGGGAACCCGCCCGGCATGGGGGTGGCACGCATCCTGCTAATCAACCATTAACCATAAGAGGTCGCAATCCCGGATTGTAAACCGCAACCCAAGAATATGTTCAACTAAAGGGAGTGTCGTATGAAGCGTCGTAACAGCAACTGGTCCCACGCCGCAGTACTCGCAGCAAGCCTGTGGAGCCTTCACATCGGGCTGGCCGGCGCCGAAGAGCAGAAGCCGGACAATGAAGTGAGTTTCAACGCGGCGGTCACGAGCGATTATCGCTACCGCGGCATTTCCCAGTCCCGTCTCGACCCCGCACTGCAGGGCGGCGCCGACTACACGCACAACCCGACCGGCCTGTACGCGGGCACCTGGCTGTCCACCATCAAGTGGACCAAGGACCTGGGCGGCAGCGGCGACGTCGAGTGGGATCTGTACGGCGGCAAGCGCGGCAACCTCACGGGCGACATCACCTATGACGTCGGCGGCCTGTACTACTTCTACCCGAGCAATGGCCTGCATCCGAATGCCAACACGTTCGAACTGTACGGCCAGCTCGGTTTCGGCCCGGCGTACGTCAAGTACTCGCATTCGCTGACGAACCTGTTCGGCACGGCCGACAGCAAGGGCAGCGGCTACCTGGACATCGGCGCCAACGTCGACGTCGGCAGCGGCTTCACGCTGAACCTGCACGCCGGCCGCCAGAACGTGCGCCACAACGGTTCGTTCTCGTACACCGACTACAAGCTCGGCGTCACGAAGGACCTGGGCATCTGCTCCGTGGCCCTGTCCTGGATCAAGGCCGACACCAGCGCGTACCTGAGCCCGTCCGCGGAAAACCTGGGCAAGTCCGCGGCCCTGCTCACTGTTTCAAAAACTTTCTGAAGAGGCAATCACATGAAAATGATCACCGCCATCATCAAACCCTTCAAGCTCGACGAGGTGCGTGAAGCCCTCTCGGAAATCAACGTCCAGGGTATCACCGTGACGGAAGTGAAGGGTTTCGGTCGCCAGAAGGGCCATACCGAGCTCTACCGTGGCGCGGAATATGTCGTCGATTTCCTGCCGAAGACCAAGATCGAGGCAGCGGTCGACGATGCCATCGTCGACCAGGTGATCGACACCATCCAGAGCGCCGCCCGCACCGGCAAGATCGGTGACGGCAAAATTTTCGTCTCCAACCTGGAGCAGGTAGTCCGTATCCGTACCGGCGAGACCGGCAACGAAGCGCTGTAAGGGGAATCCGATGATCCACACCATTACAAAACTGATCGCAGGCGTATCCGTCGCCGTGGCGCTGGCCGCAGCCGCCCCGGCCATGGCCCAGGATGCCGCCAAGCCGGCAGCCGCTGCTGCCGAAGCTGCAGCACCCGCAGCCGCAC
>NZ_JBKYMO010000271.1:0-7760 GCF_047302915.1 Massilia sp. CT11-108
GTCGTGGCGATGACCGGCGACGGCGTCAACGACGCGCCCGCCCTGCGCGCGGCGAACGTGGGCGTGGCGATGGGACTGCGCGGCACCGACGTCGCGCGCGAGGCGGCCGAACTGACGCTGCTGGACGACCGCTTCCCGGCGCTGGTGCAGGCACTGCGCGCGGGGCGGCGCATCTTCAGCAACATGCGCAAGTCGATGCGCTACGTCGCGGCCGCGCACGTGCCGATCACCGTACTGGCCCTGCTGCCGCCGCTGCTCGGCTGGCCGGTCCTGCTGTATCCCCCGCACATCGTCTTCCTGGAACTGGTGATCGATCCGGCCTGTTCGCTGGCGTTCGAGAACGAGCCGGAGGAACCGGACCTGATGCGGCGCCCGCCGCGCCCGCACGACGAATCCGTGCTCGACCGGCGCGCGCTGCTGGCGGCCCTGCTGCGCGGACTGTGGGCAGCGCTGCTGCTCGCCGCCTGCTACGGCTGGGCGCTGACACGGCTTCCTCCCGCGCAGGCGGGGGCGACGGCGTTCAGCGCCCTCATCCTGTGCAACCTCGGCCTGCTGCTGAGCCACCGCCAGCATGGGGTCGGCGCGGCACTGCGCACGCCGAATCCGGTGTTCGCCTCCGTCGTCCTCGGCGCACTGGGCCTGCTGGCGGCCGCGCTATGGCTGCCTGCGCTGGCCGACCTGTTCCGCTTCGCGCCGCCACCGGGTCCCTGGCTGGTGCTGGCGGCGCTCACGGCCGCCGTCATGGTGCTGGGCCTGCAGGCGGCAGGGAGGTCATCATGAACTACAAAACCATCCTCGTGCACGTCGACCAGTCGTCCCACGCGCCCGCACGCATGCATTACGCGGCCGCGCTGGCGCACGCGCACCAGGCGCACCTGCTGGGCGCGGCCATGTTCGGCGTGTCGCGCAGTATCTTCCCGCTCGGCTACACATCGAGACCGGGTACGCTCGAAGCCAGCTACTTCGATCCCCTCGAGCAGAACGCCAGGCGGGCACTGGCGCAATTCGAAGCGATCGCCGCCGCAATGCGCGTCCCCCACGAGTCCCGCTTCGTGTGCGACCAGGCCGACGACGGGCTGGCGCGGCTGGCCCGTTTCGCCGACCTCGTCGTCATCAGCCAGGACGACCCCGACGAGGCGCTGCCGGACCGGGCCGTCCACCTGCCGGACTACGTGATCCTGAACAGCCCCCGACCCGTGCTCGTGTTGCCGCGCACGGACGCGGCGCCGGGCGCCGCCCGCGACGTATTGGTGGGATGGGACGGCGGCAAGGAAGCCGCGCACGCCCTGGCCGCCGCGCTGCCCCTGCTGCACCGCGCCAGTGCCGTGACGATCGCCGCGCTCACTGGCCCCGACGCCGGCGCGGCGGAACTGGAGTCCCAGCGGCCCGACCTGCTCCGGTTCCTCGGCCACCACGGCGTCACGCCGCACATGCTCGTGCGGGCGCCGCGGCGGGACGCAGGCCACGACCTGCTGGACCTGGCCGCCGAACTGCATTGCGGCCTGCTGGTGATGGGCTGCTTCGGCCACAGCAAGTTGCGCGAACTCTGCCTGGGCGGGGCCAGCCGCGCGGTGCTGGCCGATGCGCGCATTCCGGTGTTGCTGGCGCATTGACCGGAAAATATCGGTTGCGAAAAGCGGGCCGAGTCATCCAGCTATCACGTTCCAGATGTAGAATAGCAAGATGACAACGAAGAACATCGTCGAGTGCACGTGCACCGGGTGCGGCTGCACGCTCCGGGTGGCCTGTCCGCACTGCGCGACCACCTCACAGCCGGCACCCGCCGGTTCCGGGCAGCGGACCGACCTGGTCACCGCCCTCCTCGTCGACGCCGTGATCAGCGCGAGCGCCGCCGAGGGTACCGCGTATGCGGCGCGCACCCTGTGCGAAAACGGCGTGCCGTTCGACGTCGCGCTGCGCGTCCTGACGCGGCCGTGGCACCGGCGCTACCATCCCGTTTCGCAGATGCAGATGTATACACAGCCGGCGGACCGGCCGGATGCAGCCGCCAAGGCCGTCTTCCCGCATTGACGGCCTGGCGGGCACGCCTGTCACACGTCGATATCCTCCAGCCGCGTCCCCTTCGTCTCGACGAACCAGCGCGCCACGACGAACAGCTGCACAAGCATCGCCAGCGCGAACAGGACGAACGGCAGGCCGTTCGAGCGCGCCGCCATCGCCGGGAACACGCCGGCGACGATGGCATCCATGAGCCAGTGCGTGGACGCGCCGAGACTCTGCCCGCGCGCCCGCACCTCGGTCGGGAAGATCTCGGAGATGTACACCCAGATCACCGCGCCCTGCGAGAACGCGAACGCCGCGATGAACAGCACCAGCGCCCACAGCAGCAGGTCGCGGTGCATGCCGCTCCACTGGATCCATGCCGTTCCCGTCAGCGCGACGACCATGCCGACCGAGCCCACGATCAGCAACGTCTTGCGGCCCAGGCGGTCGATGACGGTCAGCGCCAGCAGCGTGAACAGCAAATTCGTCGCGCCGATCATCACCGACTGCAGGTCCGCCGATACCTTGCCGAATCCGGCCGCCGCGAAGATGTCGTTCGCATAGTAGAGGATGGCGTTGATGCCCGACAGCTGGTTGAACGCCGCGATCGCGAACGCCAGCAGCATCGGCTTGCGGTAGCGGCTCCAGGACAGCGTCGAACCCGCGGCGACGTGGCCGCGCGCGTAGCGGGCCAGCTCGCCCGCGACGTCGGCGGCGCCGATCTCGCGCAGCACCTGTTCCGCCTCCTTCGTCCTGCCCTTCACGGCCAGCCAGCGCGGGCTGTTGGGAATCACGAACAGGAGGCCGCACAACAGCAGCGCCGGAAGCGCCGCCACGCCGAATTTCCAGCGCCACTCGTCGGCACCCAGGTCAGCCAGGCCGACGAGGTAATTGCTCAGGTACGCGACGAGGATGCCCAGCACGATGTTGAACTGGAAGGCGCCGACCAGCATCCCGCGCCGGTGCGCCGGGGCGATCTCCGCCAGGTAGATCGGCGCCAGCACGGACGAGGCGCCGATCGCGATCCCCCCCAGCACGCGCGCCGCGACCAGCACCGCCAGGCTGGGCGCGAACAGGCAGCCCAGCGCCGAGACGATGTACAGGCCCGCGATGGCGCGCAGGCAGTTGCGTGCCCCGAAGCGGTCGCCCGGGCGGCCCGCGAACAGCGCGCCCAGCAAGGTGCCCCACAACGCGCTCGACACGGTCATGCCGAGGCCCGACGGGTCGAGCCGGAAGGCCTGCGTGAGGCCTTGCGTGGTGCCGGCGATGACCGCCGTATCGAAACCGAACAGCAGCCCCGCCAGGCCGCCAACCAGGGTTCCCTTCAACAACGTATTCATCGTGCTTCCTTCCAGATCGAATTCAGGGACCAGATGTCCAGGTCGCGCACCTGCGCGTCGCCCTCCACGCTGAACAGGCTCACGCCCCCCGCCCCGGCGGGCGGGAACACCTGGTCGGTCAGTACCGCCTCGCCGTCGCCGGCGAACACCGTCACCGAGCCCCGGTCCACGAGGATGCGTAGCGGCAGCCCGCCAGCGCGCAGCGCGACCGGCGCGGCGTGGCGCGCGGCGAACTGCGGATGGAAGCCGGTTTCGCCCGACTTCGTGCGGTCCACGTACACGGCGCCCTGCTTCGCGTCGTAGCCGATCTCGGTATAGGTACCCTGTCCCAGGCGGATGCCGGCGCGCGTCGCGGTGCCCGGTTGCAGGACCATCTTCAATTCCAGCGGCGCACTCGCCGTGCCGGCCAGCGGCACCGCCTTCGTACCGCGCGCGATGGCCTGTCCGGCCCCGCTGTACAGCGACGGGCCGCGCAAACCCCGCGCCTGGGCGATCGGCTGCTGCACGAGCTTCACCTGCCCGTTCACCGTGCGCAGACCCAGTTCGCGCGGCAGCGACTGGGCGCTGCGCCACGGCGCCGTCGGAACCTTCTCGCCGTACAGCCAGTTGTTCATCCAGCCGACCAGCAGCTTGCGGCCGCCCGGCGCATCGTTGTACGTCACGCCCGCGTAGAAATCGGCGCCGTAGTCGAGCCACCGCGGCGCGTCGCCCGCGGCATCGCGGTCGCGCGTAAAGGTCTTGCCGTCGAAGTCGCCGACGAAGTACTGCATGCCCGACCCGCCCGCCGGACCGCCGGGATTGAGGCTGATGACGAGAACCCATTTACGTTTCGCCGGGTCGCCGTCGACCGGCAATTCGATCAGGTCGGGGCACTCCCACACGCCGCCGGTCGCGCCGGCCGGGCCGAACTCGCCCGTCCACTCCCAGTGGACCAGGTCGCGCGAACTGTAGAACAATGCCTTGTGCTGCTTCGCGACGACCGTCGCCAATATCCACTTGTGTCCGGGCTCGTACCAGAATATCTTCGGGTCGCGGAATTCGCGGTACTCGGCCGCGTAGGGCGCGGGCGGCTCCGGCAGCACCGGGTTGCCGGCGTACTGCGTCCACGTGCGGCCGCGATCGAGGCTGTAGGCGATCGACTGTGCCTGCGTGCCGGCGCGCACAGGCTTGCCGTTCACCGTGCGCGCCTGCGGAAACATGGACGTATACATGGCCACCATCGCCGGCTTGCCCGGCTGGCCGAATCCGCTGGTGTTGGCGTGATCGACGACGGCGCTGCCCGAGAAGAACATCTGCGTGGGTTCGCCCCTCGCATCCTGTTCGACGGGCAGCGCCAGCGGCAGCTCGGTCCAGTGCAGCAGATCGGGGCTGACCGCGTGGCCCCAGGACATGTCGCCCCAGGTGTTCTGGTTCGGGTTGTACTGGTAGAACAGGTGATACTCGCCGTCGTGGTACACGAGGCCGTTCGGATCGTTCATCCAGTTGCGTTGCGGGGAGAACGACAGTTGCGGGCGGAATGGCTCACCGTAGGTCGGGGCGGGATCGGGCGAGCTGCTCGCGCAGCCGGCGGCCAGCAGCGCCGCGCCGAGGGCGAGCAGAGAGAATCGGAAGGTCAAAGCCACAGGAATTCCTTGTTGGTGTCGGAGACGGGCAGCCTCCCGGCCGCCCGTGATGCAGTCGTCGGTGCGCTCAGAAGCGGTACGTGAGGCTGGCGCGGATCGTGCGGCCGAACAGTGGCCGCGCGATACCCCGGTTACGGGTGCCGTCCGGCGACAGCAGGTCGGAGAACAGCGGATCGCCTTCCGTGAACGACAGCTGGTTCGTGAGGTTGGCCACGTGCAGCTGCGCCATCCAGCGCGACGAGACCTGGTATTGCGCGCCCATGTTGATGATGTGGTACGACGGCAGCAGGGTCACGTTGGTATCGGTCGCCTCGGAGAACCGGTCGCCGACGTACTGGTATTGTCCGTACACCGTCATCGGGATGCCCGTCATGGCGAGCAGGTCGTACGACGGCTGGAAGTTGGCCATGATCTTGGCCAGGCGGCGCGGACGGCGGCCGTCTTCGCTGATCTGCACGTAGTGGTAGCCCGTGATCACGCCCTGGGGATCCTTGTCCTCCTGCGTGATCTGGTAGCGCGCACCGTCGACCTTCGGATTCTGCGCCACGACGTTACCCTTCAGTTCGAGCCCTTCGATCATGCGTGGACGCCAGCTCAGTTCGATCTCCGTGCCGACGTTGCGCACGCCGCGCTTGTACAGCTGGGCCACGTCCGGGCACGAGTTGATCTGCGTGACGCCGCCGAGCGTGGAGCATGCCGGCGACTGGAAGTCCTTGTAGATGTTCACGGCGCTGCGCGGCGAGAACTTGTTGTAGAACAGCGCGACGGAGGCGCCGAACTCGCGCGTCAGGTAGCGCAGGCCGCCTTCGTACTGGCGGATGTGCTCGACGGCGCTGAGCTCGACGGGGCGCCCGTTCACCACCACTGCGCCCGCAGTGCTCAGGTTGTTGAGGTCCTCGAGGCTCGGCAGGCGGAACGAGTACGACGCCAGCGCGTACACGGCGAGGGGCCGGCTGAAGCTGTAGTTGCCGCCCAGCGACCAGCCGATGCCGTGATAGGTCTTGTTCAGCAGGTTGGGCTGGCCGGGGAACTGGATCTCGTTGTCCGCCGCGGTATCCTGGGTGGAGCCGACGACGACGTTCGCCGGTGTCAGGTCGACCGCCGTGTTGCGTTCGCGGCGGTCGACGTTGGCCCGCACGTCCTGCCAGCGCACGCCCGCGTCGATCTTCAGCTTGCCCTGCAGCGTTTCCCAGTGGTCGAGCAGGTAGGCTGCATGGCCATCGGCCTTGATGTGGCTGACCCAGCCGAACCAGCCGGGCAGGATCGCGCCGCCCGACGTCAGCGACGGGCCCACCTGGTTGCCGGCGGCATCGACCACCGTCAGGTCGATGAGGCGCGCGTTGGGGGCGCTTTCCGACACGAGCAGCCCGGCCTGGAAGTTCGGATCGTAGGTGTAATGGCTGCGGTACACGCCGAACGTCAGGTCGTGCGTGCCGGCCGCCTTGAACGTCTGCTGGCCCTTCAGGTCGAGGACCGTGCTGGCCGCGTCGGTGTCGGCGATGAACGGCACCAGGAAGTTCATGTAGGATCCCGGCGCCACGCGCGTGCCGTCGTTCCGGTAGGTGCCGACGACGCCGGCGCCCTTTCCGTACTTCGCGATGAAGTCCTCGCGGCTGATGTTGGCGAAGTCCGCGCACGTGCCGCTCTTGAAGTAGCCGACCAGTTTCGCATTGCTCAGGTTGCAGCCCAGCGCCGCCCCGTGCGCCGGCGAGATCACGTCGTTCTGGAAGCGCGCGTTCAGGAACGTGGCCGCAGTCGCCGTGTCGTTGCCCGTGAAGACCGAATTGAACCCGCTGCTGCCGCCCGTGCGGCGCAGGCCGGCCGTGACCTTCAGGCCGGAGTCGAAGTCATGCCCCAGCTTCAGCGTGAACATCTTGAAGTCGGGGTGGATGCCGTCGGCCTGGTCGATCGTGCGCGTGCCGTATTCGCCGATCAGGTTGAAGCGGCGGTTGTAGGGCGACGCCGTCGTGCCGTGCGCGAAATCGATGCCCAGCGGCTGGATGGTGTCCTGGCTGAGGACCGTCGGATGCGCCGGCGTGCCGGACTGGGTGAAGCGCGGCACCGAGATCGGCAGGTTCTGGTAGAAGGCCGTGCGGTCGTTGATGACGAGCGCGTCGAAGCGGGCCGTCGTCCGGCGGTCGTCGCTCGTGTAGATGACGTTGCCGCGGATCTGGCCGCCGCGGTCCGCCGTGTAGCCCGTATCGCGGATACCTTGACTTCTGCGATAGTAGCCGCCGACGGCGCCGGTCAGGTTCCTGCCCAGCGGGCCGGACACGAACGCGTCCTGGCGGATGAAGCCGTAGTCCGCGTATTCGAGCTTGTAGCCGCCTTCCAGGTGGTCGCCGCCCGTGCGCGTGATGTGGTTGATGGTCGCGCCCAGGCCGTTCGAATACAAGATGCCGCCGGGGCCGCCCTTCACCGCCTCCACGCTTTCCGTCATCAGGTCGTCGCGCACGAACACGTCGTTGTTCAGGAACGGGGCTTCCGATTCCTCGTACGCCGGCAGGCCGTCGATCAGCTGCGGCGCGAAACGGAAGCCGCCGACCACGGGCAGGCCGCGCACCGTGATGTTGTTGCTGGCCTCGCCGGCGGTGCTGCCCTCGGCATAGATGCCCGGCAGGTTGCCCAGCAGGTCGGCGGTACTCATCGGCGCCAGGCGCTGGATGTCTTCCGCGCTCAGCGTGTTGATCGAGAACGTGGCGTTCTTCTTGGTCGTCGTCCGGGTCACGCCCGTGACGATCACGACGTTATTGGGCTCGTCGGCCTTGGCCGCGGACTGCTCCGCGGCCAAGGC
>NZ_JBKYMO010000272.1:0-7694 GCF_047302915.1 Massilia sp. CT11-108
GCGCGGGCGTGCGGGCCGAGGGCGAGCTGCACTACGGCGAGGACTGGTTCCCCAAGCAGATCGGGCCGTCGAAGGAATTCGAGGACGCGGGCTACATCTTCGTGAAGCAGGACGTGCGGGGCCGCTACATGTCCGAGGGCAGGTGGCAGGAGATGACGCCGCACGTGAACCCGCGGCGGGCCGCCGGCGAAGGCCAGGAAAGCCAGGACATGTACGACACGATGGAATGGCTGCTGAAGCACGTCCCGAACAACAACGGCAAGGCCGGCATCTACGGCATCAGCTATCCGGGCTTCTACACGTCCGCGAGCATCATCGATTCGCACCCCGCGATCAAGGCCGCGTCCCCGCAGGCGCCCGTGACGGACCTGTACATGGGCGACGACTCCTACCACGGCGGCGCCTTCATGCTGGCCGCGAACTTCGGCTTCTACGCGTCGTTCACCGAGCAGCAGAACCCGACGCCGCTGCCGAAGACGTGGGCCGACTTCGACTACGGCGCGGCCGATTCGTACGACTTCTTCCTCAAGCACCGCACCTTGACGAACATCCTCGGCACGCTAACGGACAAGCAGCGCGCACTGCTCGCGCCGACGATCGAGCACGACACCTACGACAGCTTCTGGCAGACGCGCGCCATCGCCCCGCATTTGAAAAACGTGAAGGCGGCCGTGCTGACGGTGGGCGGTTGGTTCGACGCCGAGGATCCGCAAGGTCCGTTCACGACCTACCACGCCATCAGGAAGAACAACCCGGCCATCTTCAACGGCCTCGTGATGGGCCCGTGGGTGCACGGCGGGTGGGCGCGCAACGACGGCAAGCAGCTGGGCCGCGTGTCGTTCGACAGCAAGACGGGCGAATACTTCCGCCAGCACATCCAGTTCCCGTTCTTCGAACAGCAGCTCAAGGGCGTCAAGCCGGCGCAGCCCATCGCGGAAGTGACGGCGTTCGAGACCGGCTCCAACGTGTGGCGCCGCTACACCGCCTGGCCGCCCGTGCAGGCGAAGGCGCGCACCCTGTACCTCGGTCCGAACGGCACGCTGACGTGGCAGCTGCCCGCCGCGGGCGCCGGCTTCGACGAATACGTGTCCGACCCGAACAAGCCCGTGCCGTACATCGGCTACCCGGCCACGTCGGTGCCGCAGGAATACATGGTGTCGGACCAGCGCTTCGCCGCCACGCGCCCGGACGTCCTCGTGTACCGGAGCGAGGTGCTCGACGAGGACGTCACGGTCGCGGGGCCCGTCACACCGAAGCTGTTCGTGTCGACCACCGGCACGGACTCGGACTGGGTCGTGAAGCTCATCGACGTGTACCCGGCCGAGTATCCGGCCGGCGAGCAGCCGCCGCGTGGGAACGGCAACGACGTGGCGCCGCCGCGCGGCACGATGGCGGGTTACCAGCAGCTCGTGCGCGCGAATCCGCTGCGCGGCAAGTTCCGCAACGGCTTCGAGCACCCGGAACCCTTCGTGCCCGGCAAGGTCGAGGCGATCAGCTACCACCTGGGCGACGTCAACCACACCTTCCGCCGCGGCCACCGCATCATGGTGCAGGTGCAGAGCTCCTGGTTCCCGCTCGTCGACCTGAACCCGCAGACGTTCGTCACGATCCCCAAGGCGAGGCCGGAAGACTTCAAGGCGGCCACGCAGCGCGTCTACCACGCGGCGCAGACGCCGTCGGGCCTGCAGCTCCTCGTCCTGCCGGCGCACTGAGTCCGGCGTGATCCGCGTGCCGAGGGCCACCGCGCCCGTGGCGCCGGTGTTTCCGCACCCAGATCGTCATTTCCATCAGTTAAAACTTGAACAAGTTCCAGAAATTGATGCAAAATGACGGCGATGTGCGGCCTCGACAATGCCACCGCACGCCAACCGAGGAGCGGCCGTGCTCGTTACCGACACCCTTCCATCCAAGCGCCCCGGCGCATCGTCGGGTAACGGGCTGCGCTGGCTGGCCGCCGTCGTCGTCGCGATCCTCATTGGCCTGGCCACGCTGCCGTTCCTCGCCAGCCGCGCGGCCGACACCACGATGGACGCGCTGCAAACCGCCGCGGACAAGCAGCGCGTCTACGACCGCCTGCTGGACCTGCTGACCGACGCCGAGACGGGCCAGCGCGGCTACATCATCACCGGCGATGCCGGCTTCCTCGATCCGTACAACGCCAGCGCCGCCGCGATCCCTGCCGCCGTGCGCGACCTGAAGCCGCTGGCGGACGGCGGCTACCGCCAGAAAGTCGAACTGGTCGGCCAGAAGACGCTGCCCGGCAGCACGCTCCGTTTCGTGGCCGGCGGCCGGGTGCTGCCCGTCACGTTCGGCCACGACGTCGTGTTCGGCAACGCCAACGGCAGCGCGGCCACGCGCGTGTCGGCGCCCCTCGTGTTCGTCGGCTACGGCATCGACGCGCCCGACGAACGCTGGAACGATTTCCTGGGCGCCGACGTGAAGGGCAAGGTGCTCGTCGCGATGGTCAACGATCCGCAGCCGACCGGGGCGGAGCCGGACCGCTTCGGCGGCAAGTCGCTCACGTGGTACGGCCGCTGGACCTATAAATTCGAGGAAGCGGTGCGCCAGGGCGCGGCCGGCATCCTGCTGATCCACACGACACCGTCCGCGTCGTATCCGTGGAGCGTCCCGGTCAACAGCTTCTCGCACGAACAATTCCACCTGGCGGGCAAAGGCAACGCGCTGCAGGGCTGGATCAGCGAAGACATGGCGCGGACACTGCTCGCGGCCAGCGGCCAGGACCTCGACCGCCTGCGCGCCGCCGCCGAAGTGCGCGGCTTCAGGCCGGTGCCGCTCGCGGCCAGCGTCGAGGCCGACGTGAAGAGCGCGGTGCGCACTGTCGTCGAGTACAACGTGGCCGGCATCGTGCCCGGCACCGATCCGAAGCTGCGCGACCAGGCTGTGATCTATTCCGCGCACTGGGACCACCTGGGTATCGACCCGGACAACGGCAAGCCGGACCACATCTGGAACGGCGCCATCGACAACGGCTCCGGCACCGCGGCCCTGCTCGCGATGGCGCAGGCGGCGGTCAAGCGTCCGGCCAGGCGCACGCAGATCTTCCTGTGGCCGTGCGCGGAAGAACAGGGCCTGCTGGGCAGCCTGGCGTACGTGCGCCATCCCGTGTGGCCGCTGGCGAAGACCGCGGCGGACCTGAACCTGGACAGCATGAACTTCGTCGGCCGCACGCGCGACATGGGCGTGGCCGGCGCCGAGCGCAGCTCGCTGTACGCGACGGCCGCCACGGTCGCGAAGGCGATGGGCCTGAGCCTGGCCGCACCGGTACCGGACCTCGGCGGCGCCTACTTCCGCGCCGACCACTTCAACTTCGCCAAGGCCGGCGTCCCCGCGTTCAACGTCGGCTCGGCCGTGTTCTCGGGCGACGGCCATTTCGATTTCGAGCACGACCAGTCCGCGGAAGGCGCGAAGATGCGCGCGTTCACGAAGGACTACCACCAGGTCAGCGACCAGTACGATCCGGCCTGGGACTTGTCCGGCATGGTGCAGCAGGCGCAGTTCACCCTGAACCTCGGCTATGCGGTCGCGAATGCGCCGACGATGCCGACCTGGAAGGCGGGCGAGGCGTACGGCAAGGTAAAGCGTTGAAGGGTTACCAAAATGCGACTGGCCTGCCGTGATATGGCCGGGTAATATCGCGAGTTGAGGCAATACCCCGCCTCCGCTCACGACACCTCGACCACAGGACCACCATGAAGCAGACCTTGCTCGCCGCCGCCCTTTCCCTCGCCCTGTCCGCGCAGTTCGCGCCGGTCGCCGCCATCGCCGCACCCGCCGCCACGAAAACGGCGTCGAAAGCCGATGCGCGTTTCCAGGCCATCTACAAGGCCGAGTGGCAGTGGCGGATCAAGCAGCGGATCGCATGGGACGAGGACGAGCCGCGCGACGTCCGCGACGCGCTGCCGAAGGTCGACGCGCACACGCAGGCGGCGCGCCTGGCGATGTGGGAAGGCGTGCTGCGCCAGCTGGACGGCATCCGCGCGGCGGACCTCTCGCGCGCCGAGCAGGTCAACTATGCCGTGTACCGCGCGCAGATCGCCGCATTCGTCGCCGCGCAGCGCTTCCGCGAATACGAGCAGCCCGTGAACGCGGACAGCGCGTTCTGGTCCGACATCGCCTACATCGCGCGCCGCCCGCTGAAGAATGCGGAAGAATACCGCGCCTACCTCGCCCAGCTGGCCGACCTGCCCCGCTACTTCGGCGAAGAACTGGACAACATGCGGGCCGGCCTCGCGCGCGGCTTCACGCCGCCGCAGGTGACGCTGGCCGGCCGCGATGCGCCGCTGCTGAACATCGTCAACGCGAAGGCGCCGGAAGAGACGGTGTGGTACACGCCGTTCAAGGAGATGCCGGCGACGATCCCGATGGACGAGCAGGCGCGCCTGCGCACGCAGGGCGTCGCGCTGATCGACAGTGCCGTGAAACCCGCGTACGCGCAAGCCCTGCAGTTCTTCCGCGACGAGTACGTGCCGAACGCGCGCACGACGCTGGCGGCGGAGCGCCTGCCGGACGGGAAGGCGTACTACCAGTCGAAGATCGTCGAGTACACGACCACGGACATGACGGCGCAGCAGATCCACCGGATCGGCCTGTCCGAGATGGCGAAAATCCGCGCCGAAATGCAGGAGACGATGGTCAAGGCCGGCTTCAAGGGCGACCTGCCCGCCTTCCTCGCTTTCCTGCGCAGCGATCCGCAGTTCTATGCGAAGACGCCGGAAGAACTGTTGATGCGCGCGGCGTGGATTTCCAAGAAATTCGACGGCAAGGCCGACCAGTACTTCGGCTACCTGCCGCGCCGCCGCTTCGCCATCGTGCCGGTGCCGCCGGACCAGGCGCCGTACTACACGTCGGCGCGCGGCGGCCCGGGCATCTACCTCGTCAACACGTACAACCTGCCGGCGCGCGCGCTGTACAGCCTCCCCGCGCTGACCTTGCACGAATCGGCACCGGGCCACGCGTTCCAGATGCCGGTGGCGCTGGAACAGCAGGGCGTGCCGCCATTCCGCCGCGCGTACATTTCCGCGTACGGCGAAGGCTGGGCGCTGTATTGCGAGCGCCTGGGCAGCGAGATGGGGATGTACGAGACGCCGTACGAAACGTTCGGCATGCTGAGCTACCAGGCGTGGCGCGCGAGCCGCCTCGTCGTCGACACGGGCATCCACGCGCTGGGCTGGACGCGCGAACAGGCGCAGGCCTACATGCACGACAACACGGCGCTGTCCGACCACGAGATCCAGACGGAGGTCGACCGCTACATTTCCTGGCCGGGGCAGGCGCTGTCGTATTACCTGGGCGAGATGGCGATCGTCGAGTCGCGCCGGAAGGCCGAGGCGGCGCTGGGCGACAGGTTCGACATCCGCGCGTTCCACGACACGGTGCTGCAGCTCGGGGCCGTGCCGCTGCCGGTGCTGAAGGCGCGGATCGATACGTTCATCAAGGACGGCGGGAAATCGCCGTATCCTCCGACGTCAAAATAACTTGACCTTCAGCTGCACCGAGATGCCGCCGTACAGACGATCCTTGTACGACGGGATCACGCCGACGTTCACGCCCACGCGCTGATACTCGTACGTAAACGTGGGCACGACGGCCGGGAACCAGCCGCGGTCGCGCATCTTCGGGTACCCGTCGAACATCGCGATCGCCGCGCCGAGGCGCACGGGGCCCAGCGCATACGGCTGCCACAGCACGCCCGCGTAATTCGAGTAATAGCGGTCGCTGTTGACGAAGCGCCCCGCCGCCGCGGCCATCGTGCCGGAGAAACGGTATTCGAACCCGAGGCCGCGGTTGCCGCCGTTGAGGTTCTTGTCGCGGTCGAAGTGGTACGTCGCGAAGCCGCTGTCGATCCACAGTTCGCTCTTCGGATCGGCGTCGATCTTCGTGAACAGGTCGTCGGCATGGGCGCCGGTGCCGAGCAGCGCCAGCAAGGCGAATAGAGAACGCGTTTTCAATCGTCGGCCTTCGGATCGAGATCGGGGAACATCACTTCCGTAAAACCGAAGCGGGTAAAGTCGCGGATCCGCATCGGGTACAGGATGCCCAGCAGGTGATCCACCTCGTGCTGCACGACGCGCGCGTGAAAACCGTCCACGTCGCGGCTGATCGGCTTGCCGTACTGGTCGACGCCCTCGTAATGCAGGCGCGTGTAGCGCGGCACGCTGCCGCGCAGGCCCGGCACCGACAAACAGCCTTCGAAGCCCTCTTCCATTTCTTCCGACAGAGGCTTGAGCACCGGGTTGATCAGCACCGTCTCCGGCACGGCGGGCGCGTCCGGGTAGCGCTGGTTCCTGCCGAAGCCGAAGATCACCAGCTGCAGGTTGACGCCGATCTGCGGCGCGGCCAGGCCGGCGCCGTCGACGGCGTGCATCGTCTCGAACATGTCGGCAACGAGTGCGTGCAGTTCGGGCGTATCGAACTCGCGCACGGGCTCCGCCACGCGCAGCAGGCGCGGGTCGCCCATTTTGAGGATCTCGCGGATCGTCATTTCGGCAGGTCCGCGCACAGGTGCGTGAGGAATTCGCGGTAGCCTTCGGCCGTCTCCGGGTGCTTCATGCCGATGGCGGCCGTCGCCTTCAGGTAGCCCAGCTTGGAGCCGCAGTCGTAGCGCGTGCCGGCATAGCGGTAGGCCAGCACGCGTTCGCGCGACATCAGCGACGCGATGCCGTCGGTCAGCTGGATTTCGCCGCCGGCACCGGTCCCCAGGTTTTCCAGGTGTTCGAAGATGGCGCCGGACAGCACGTAGCGGCCCACGACGGCCAGGGTCGACGGCGCATCCTCGGGCTTCGGTTTCTCGATGATCCCGGACACCAGCTCCAGGTCCGGACGGTAGGCGCGCGCGCTGACGATGCCGTACTGGCGCGTGTTCGCGCGCGGCACGTCCTGTACGGCGAGCACGCTGCACTTCTCGTACGCGTACAGGTCCGTCATCTGCGCCAGCACCGGCTTGTGGCCGTCGGCCGTGTCCATGAAGTCGTCCGCGAGCAGCACGGCGAACGGCTCGTTGCCGATCACGGGACGGGCACACAGCACGGCATGGCCCAGGCCCAGCGCGGCGGGCTGGCGGATGTAGATGCAGTTGACGTTCTTCGGAATGACCTGCTGCACGAGCTTCAGCAGTTCCTGCTTGCCGGCCGCTTCCAGTTCCGATTCCAGCTCGTAGGCCTTGTCGAAATGGTCTTCGATGGCGCGCTTGTTGCGTCCCGTGATGAACACGAGTTCCGTGATGCCGGCGGCCACGGCTTCCTCGACCGCGTACTGGATCAGCGGCTTGTCGACGATGGGCAGCATTTCCTTCGGCTGCGCCTTGGTGGCCGGCAGGAAGCGGCTACCGAGGCCGGCGACCGGGAATACGGCTTTCTTGATTGCGGTCATTGTGAAGCTCCGTCTGATTATTGAGTTGAATTCTGTGCGCCCAGCAGGGCCAGCAGGCCCGCCTCGTCCAGCACGGTCACGCCGAGCTGCTCGGCCTTTTCCAGCTTGCTGCCCGCCTCCGCGCCCGCGACGACGTACGACGTCTTCTTCGACACCGACCCGGACACCTTGCCGCCCGCCTGTTCGATCAGCGCGCCCGCGGCATCGCGCGACATCGTCGGCAACGTCCCGGTCAGCACGAACGTCTTGCCGGCCAGCGGACCGGCCGCGTCGACGGCATCCTGCGGCAGCAGCGCCAGCAGCTC
>NZ_JBKYMO010000273.1:0-7690 GCF_047302915.1 Massilia sp. CT11-108
CGCGCATTGCGCGGGGCGACGGGCGTCGTCTCGGGGGTCGCCGCGCCGCCACGGTCGCCGTAGACGCCCGAGGTGCTGACATAAACCACCCGCGTGCCCTCGGGTAGAATGGCGGTCAAATTGCGCGTGCGCAAATCGAGCGCGCCGTCCTGCTGTGGCGGCGCAAGATGAACGACCCGCTGCGCCAATCCTGCCAATCGCTTCAGTGTCGCTGGCCGGTCGAGGTCGGCCACCACGGGGACGGCGCCCGCCGCACGCAGTGCCGCGCACCTGGCGGGCTGGCTCGTCACGGCGAACACGCGAAAACGCTCGCGCACCAGCGGCAGCAAACGCATGCCGACGTCGCCGCAGCCCACGATCAGGAGGCGCGGCTTGTTGAACCTGACTTTGTTTTTTGTATCCATTCGAGGATTGTATGACGTTTCAGATCACTGTCCAGCCCAGCGGCCACCACTACGACTGCGACGCGGACGAAACCGTGCTCGCGGCCGCGATCCGCTCCGGCATCGGCCTGCCGTACGGCTGCAAGAACGGCGCCTGCGGTTCCTGCAAGGGCAAGGTCGTCGAAGGCACGATCCACCACAAGCCGCACCAGGCGCGCGCGCTGACCGAGCAGGAAAAGCTGCAGGGCTTCGCGCTGATGTGCTGCGCCGTGCCCGAGGGCGACGTGGTGATCGAAGCGCGCGAAGTGGGCGGCAGCAGCGAGTACCCGGTGCGCAAGATGCCGACCCGCGTCACCGCCATCCGCCGCGCCGCGCCGGACGTCGCCATCCTCACCTTGCAACTGCCGGCCAACGAAGCCCTCGCCTACCGCGCCGGCCAGTACATCGAATTCATGCTCAAGGACGGCAAGCGCCGCGCCTACAGCATCGCCAGCGCGCCGTCGCTGGGCGGCCCGCTCGAGCTGCACATCCGCCATCTCCCGGGCGGCGCCTTCACGGACCATGTGTTCGGGGCGATGAAGGAACGCGACATCCTGCGCTTCGAGGGTCCGCTGGGTACGTTCTTCCTGCGGGAGGAGTCCGACAAGCCGATCGTGCTGCTGGCCTCGGGCACCGGCTTCGCGCCGGTCAAGGCGCTCGTCGAGCACATGATCCACCTGAAATCGGAACGCCCCGTCGCCCTGTACTGGGGCGGACGCCGGCCGCAGGACCTGTACATGCACGAGTTGTGCGAGCAGTGGGCGCGCGAGCTGCCCCACTTCAAGTACGTGCCGGTCATCTCGGACGCGCTGCCGGAAGACGGCTGGACGGGCCGCACGGGCTTCGTGCATGCGGCGGTGATGCAGGACATCCCCGACCTGTCGAACCACCAGGTGTATGCGTGCGGCGCGCCGATCATGGTCGATTCCGCGCGGCGCGACTACGTCGAGCAATGCGGCCTGCCGGCCGACGAGTTCTACGCCGACGCCTTCACGACGGAAGCGGACCTGGCCCAGTCCTGACGTCCCCGGGCGGGGCGCACATGCAGACGCGATTCCTGTATATCTAGACAAGGATTTGGAGTATGTTCCCGTTTGCCCCGGCCGCACCGGCCGGTTACCAAACAAGAAAGGGTCCAATAACATGTACAAGACGCTCCGCCGTGCCCCTGTCCTGCTCGCCCTGTCGGCCGCCCTCGTATCGACAGCCCTCCTTTCGGGCGCCCTCCCCGCCCACGCTGCCGACCAGGCCGGCAACAACTGGCAAACCGTCCTCGCCAGCCCGCTCCGCACGGACGACGACCGCAAGGGCGACGCACACCGCAAATCCGCCGAATTCCTCACGTTCGCCCAGGTGAAGCCGGGCATGAAGGTGCTCGACGTGTCGTCCGGCGGCGGCGCCACCGCGGCCCTGCTGACGGCGGCCGTGGGCCCCAAGGGCGAGGTCTGGGCCCAGAACGCCAAGCCGAACGCCAAGCTGGACGCGCGCCTGGGCCAGGCCACGCTGCCGAACCTGCACGCCGTCGTGGCGGACTTCAACGATCCGGTCCCGAAAGGCACGCCGCCGCTGGACCTCGTCACGATCAACATGTCGTACCATGACATCGTCAACACGCCGGCCGACCGCGCCGCGCTGAACAAGCGCCTGTACGACGCCCTCAAGCCGGGCGGCCACCTCGTCGTCATCGACAACGCGGCGAAGAAGGGCAGCGGCCTCACGGCGACGAAGACCCTGCACCGCATCGACGAGGACACGGTCGTCGACGAGGTGACGAAGGCCGGCTTCAAGGTCGACGCGAAGAGCGACTACCTGCGCGCGCCGTCCGACCCGCGCGAGCAGCCGTTCTTCGAAATGAAGGGCGCGCCGGACGACAAGTTCGCGATCCGGTTCGTCAAGAAATAAGACCGCTGTCAAGACAGCGCGTTGCGCGGACATCAGGCACAATGAGGGTTGCATTCCCGCCATTCCCTCTCCCAACCTATGTCCGTGCTTTCTCCGACAGGGCGCCTTGCCGTCCTGCGCAACCGTAACGTTTCGTTCTACCTCTCCTCGCGCTTCCTCGGCACGCTAGCCGTCCAGATGCAGAGCGTGGCCATCGGCTGGCAGGTCTACCAGATCACGCACAGCCTGTTCGACCTCGGCCTCATCGGCCTCGCCCAGTTCGCCCCGTTCCTCGTCCTGATCCTGTGGGCCGGCCACGTGGCCGACACGCACAACCGCCGCAAGATCGTTCTCGCGTGCATGGCCACGCAACTGCTGTGCAGCCTGCTGCTCGTCGCATTTACCCTGTCCGGCAGCAAGACCGTGTGGCCCGTCTACGCCGTGCTCGTGCTGTTCGGCAGCGCGCGCGCGTTCATGCAGCCCGCTTCGCAGGCCGTCCTGCGCAACCTCGTGTCCACGCAAGACTTTTCGCAGGCCGTGGCGCTGAGCTCGTCGACGTTCCAGGTATCCGTGATCGCGGGTCCCGTGCTGGGCGGCCTCTTGTACGTGTTCGGGCCGAACGTCGTCTATGCCGTATCGAGCACGCTGCTCGTCATCGCCGTGCTGCTGATGGCCGGCACGAAGAGCGCGCCGCAGGCCAGAAGCAAGGCGCCCGTCAGCTGGCACACCCTGCTGGAAGGGCTGCGCTTCGTGTGGTCGCGGCCGATCGTGCTGGGCGCCATTTCTCTCGACCTGTTCGCCGTGCTGTTCGGCGGCGCCACCGCCCTGCTGCCCGCGTATGCGCACGACGTGTTGCACGCCGGCCCCACGAGCCTGGGCCTGTTGCGGACCGCGCCCGGTGCCGGCGCCACCTTGTGCTCGATCGCGCTCGCGTTCTGGCCCATCACGCGCAAGGTCGGCGCTTGGATGTTCGGCGGCGTCGCCCTGTTCGGCGCGGCCACCGTGACGATGGGCCTCACGCACAGCTTCTACGTCGCCCTCGTCGCGCTGTTCCTGCTGGGCGCGGGCGACATGGTCAGCGTCTACATCCGCCACCTGCTCGTGCAGTACGAGACGCCGGACGAGATCCGCGGCCGTGTCAGCGCCGTGAACGCCGTGTTCATCGGCGCCTCCAACGAACTGGGCGAATTCGAATCGGGCCTCACGGCGAGCTGGTTCGGCCTCGTGCGCGCGATCGTGTTCGGGGGCGTCGCCACGCTCGTCGTCACGGGCACGTGGATGAAGCTGTTCCCCGTGCTGTCGCGCATGGACCGCTTCCCGCACCACGAGGCGGAACAGGCGGCCAAGGCCGGAGCCACGTGATGGAACAGCAGCCAGGCTTCCTGTTGCGCTTCATCCGCAGCCGCCCGTACCTGCTCGGCGCGCTGATGCTCGGCGTGGCGGTCGGGATCCTCGTCCCGGACCGCAACATGGGACACTCCAGCGACCTGCGGCGCGCACTGATCGGCTGGAACAGCGGCGTGTGGTCCTATCTGCTGATCATGGCGTGGACGATGTTCCGCGCCGATCACAGCCGCGTGCGCGCGATCGCCGAAAGGCAGGACGAAAGCGGCGGCGCCGTGCTGAGCGCCGTCGTCGGCGGCGCGATCCTGAGCGTCTATGCCATCGTGACGGAACTGGCAAACATGAAGGAAACGTCGGAGCACGTCAAGGCGCTGCACTACGGATTCACGGCGCTGACCGTGATCGGTTCCTGGCTGCTGGTCGGCGTCATGTACTGCTTCCATTACGCGCACATCTACTACACGGCCAGCAAGCACGCGCTGCCGCTGGAATTCCCCGACCAGCACACGCAGCCGAACTACTGGGACTTCCTGTACTTCTCGTTCACGCTGTCGGTCGCCGTGCAGACGTCGGACGTGACCGTCAGGACGCGCGCCATGCGCAAGCTCGTGCTGGGCCATTGCGTGCTGGCGTTCTTCTTCAACCTCGTCATCCTCGGCCTGTCCGTGAACATCGCGGCGAGCCTCGTGAACACCTGAGTGCGCGTGCGGGACGACGGGTTTTCTCCGGAGCGGGTAACATCGATGCAAATGTGACCACTTTTGGAGGAGTTTATGGAAGTTAATGTCAACACCGATAACACGATCCAGCGCCATTCGGGCCTCGACGAACGCGTCCGCACCATGGTCGAAGAAGCCATTTCCCGCTTCGGCGACCACGTGCGCCGCGTGGACGTGCACCTCTCCAACGAGAACAAGGAAAAGCACGAAGACGGCAGTAACTACTGCATGATGGAAGCGCTCGTCTCCGGTTATGCGCCCGTCGTCGTGCATGCGCATGCGGAAAACCTGCAGCAGTCGATCACGAGCGCCGTCGGCAAGCTCAAGCGCGCCCTGGACAGCGCCATCGGCCGGCTGAACGACAAGAACAAGCGCGAACCGCTGCCCGTGGACGCCGAATCCGATAAAGACCTGACCAGCAATTCCTGATCGCAGTCGCGGGCAACGGACTGCCGCCAGTCGTTGCCCGCCAAAAGTGTTGCAAAAATTAAAATATGCTTGCGTCATCCGGAGCGTCCATATACGCTTGTCCGGACAACTGCAAGCATCATGACCACGACTGCACAACCCACACCCGTCGCCCGGACCGACAAGCTCCTGACCATCGAAGCGGCCCGCGGCATCGCCGCCCTGCTCGTCGCCTTCTTCCACGGATCGCACGTCGTCGAACTGGCCCAGCCCGACCGCGGCGCGCCGTTTGGCGGCTTCTTCGGCTTCGGCCACGCGGGCGTGCCGTTCTTCTTCGTCCTGTCCGGCTACATCATCTATTACATCCATCATGCCGACCTCGACCGTCCCGGCAGGCTGGGTTCGTTCGCGTGGAAGCGCGCGACGCGCATCTATCCGCTGTACCTGGTCGTGATGGTCCTGATCACCGCGAAATATTGGTTCGCGGGGAACCTCGCGTGGGATTACTGGGTGAAATCCGTGCTGCTGTTGCCGCAGAGCCAGTTGCCGATGCTGATCCAGTCCTGGACCCTCGTCCACGAAATCCTGTTCTACGCCCTGTTTGGCCTGGCCATCTGGCGCGTGCGCGTGAGCCGCTGGGTGCTGCTTGCCTGGGCGATCCTGTTCTGCACGGCGCGCGTGGTCGATCTCCAGCTGCCGGCCGGGCTGTTCGGCGACACCGTCCGGACGCTCGCCTCCCCGTACAACCTGCTGTTCCTCCTCGGCATGGGCGTCGCGTGGGTGCTGCGCCACCGCACGATCCGCTTCCCGCGGCTGCTCGCACTGGCGGGTGGCCTCGCCTTCCTGGCCACGGGCCTCGTGGAGGACACCGGTCTCTACAAGAGCATGGCCGAGCACGGCCTGTTGCCGGTCGTGCTGTACGGCGTGAGTTCCGCCTGCATCATCATTGGCCTCGTCGCGGCCGAAACTGCCGGCAACCTGCGCGTGGGCCGTATCGGCGGCCTGCTGGGCGCGCTGTCCTATCCGCTGTACCTCACGCACGGCATCGCGATCAGCATCGCCGTCGAGGCCGCGCGCAAGCTGCACTACGCCGGATCGGGCGCCCTGCTGCTGACCGGTGCCGTGGCCGTGGCCTGCGTGGCGGCACTGGTCGTGCACCGCTGCGTGGAAAAGCCGGTGGCCAGATGGCTGCGCAACGTGTGGGCCCGCCGCGGAGCGGCCCCGGCCTTTACTTGAGCGTCTGCAGATAGCGCAGCCCGGCCAGCGCACGGCTGCCGTACCACGACATCATCTCGCCGTCGACGAGAACCACGGGAATCCCCAGCTGCTTTTCCAGCGCGTCCGCATGGTCTTCCGTGAAGCGGTAAGGCTCGGTCGACAGCAGCACGGCATCGAGCCCGTCGACGAGCGCCTGCGACCAGGCGAAGCGCGGATACCGGTCCGTGCCCAGGTCCGGCACGCGCCAGCCCAGTTCGGCAAGCATGTTCGCGATATACGTGTCCTTCGACACCGTCATCCACGGATCCTGCCAGATGCAGTAGAGCACCGTGCGCGCCGGTCCCTTCGGCGATGCGTGCAGCGCCGCGTACTCGGCCTCGAAGGCAAGGCACCAGCGCGCGGCGGCCTCTTCCGCGCCGAAGATCCCGCCCATCAGCCGCGCCAGGGGCACATTGTCGCGCGGCGTGTTCGGATGCGTGACGACGACGTGCGGCACGAACGCGGCGAGTTTCTCGACGGTCGGCCTGGCGTTCTCGTCGATGTTGACGACGACGTGCGTGGGCGCGAGCTTGCGGATCTTCTCGATGTTGACGTCCTTCGTGCCGCCCACCTTGGGGATGGCCGCGACCACGTCGCGTGGATGGATGCAGAAACCCGTGCGGCCGACGAGCTCGCCGGCGAGGCCCAGGTCGCACAGCAGCTCGGTGATCGACGGCACGAGGCAGACGATGCGCGCTGCGGGCGCGGGTGCGTGCTGGTGGCCGAGGGCGTCGACCAGGAAATCGGGGGCGGTAGTCATGCCGCCATTGAAACACTGTTGTTTATCGGCGCCAAGCTTCGGCGCTGGTATTTCGTTCAGGTATCATGCGAGGTTGTCAATATAAGTTGTCGCCTGGCAGTCAATCTGATGATCGTGACCGGCACCTTCGGTGCATCCCCCTACAGCATCCGCGACTTGCAGCTCTTTCGCGACATCGACGATCCCGCCGTCACGCAAGCGCTCGCCGATTGCCGGCTCGTGCGGCTGCCGCGGGGCGAAGCGCTCGAGGACGGCCTGCGCGCCCGCCTCTACATCCTGCTCGCGGGCAGCCTCGCCGTGGAGGGCGCGCTGGGCGAAGGCAATGTCGAGCGCATCCTGCCGGGCGAAAGCGTGGGCGAGCAGTCCGTGCTGGACGATGCCGCGAACCTCGACGCCATCGTCGCGCTCGAAGACAGCGAGCTGCTCGTCATCGAACCCGACCGCGTGTGGCAATTGATCGACGGGCACAACAGCGTGGCGCGCAACCTGTTGCGGCTGCTGTCGTTCCGCATCCGCGCGACCAACGCCCGCCTGCGCCGGCGCCAGAAGCTGGGCGAATTCTACCGCCAGCTGTCGTTCAACGACGGCCTCACGGGCCTGTACAACCGTGCCTGGCTGAACGACGCGCTGCCCAAGCTCGTCACGCGCGCGCGCCAGGACGGCGGCCCGCTGTCGCTCGTGATGATCGACCTCGACCACTTCAAGCGCTTCAACGACACGCATGGCCACATCGCGGGCGACGCCGCCCTGTGCGCGGCCGCGGGCGTGATCCGCGCGGGCCTGCGGCCGACCGATTTCGCCGTGCGCTACGGCGGCGAAGAAATGATGGCGATCCTGCCCGCCACCCCGCAGGCGCAGGCGGTCACGGTCGCCGAGCGCCGGGCGCGTATACACCTCGG
>NZ_JBKYMO010000274.1:0-7684 GCF_047302915.1 Massilia sp. CT11-108
GTGTCCGGCCCGGTCAACTATACGTGGGGGCCGCCGCGCCGCCGCGCCCATGGACGAACCGTTCCACGTCGCCGACCCAGGCGATTTCCGCCACGAGCGGCCGGGCATCCGCGTTATGGGTGCTCAGGCGCCGCATGCGTGTTTCGGCCTGGATGGCGCGGTCGAAGCGGCGCGCCTTCAGGTCCGCCATCCACTGCGGCAGTTCCGCTTTCAGCAGGGCTTCCGTGGCCAGCGCCTTCACCTCCGCATTGTCCGGGTCGCGCGCGAGACGGTCGTCGGCGAGGCGGGCCGCGGTCGCGAAATCGCCGCGGTCGACGAGGCCCTGCAACGCCCGCTCCGGCGCGCCGGCCAGCTGGAACAGGAGGATGACAGCGATCACCAGCGCGCTCAATGTCATCAGCCAGCGGCGCAGGCGCGCGGGGTCGGCATCGCCGGCGGCGCCCATTGCATCCAGCAGGGCGGCCGTCATCAGGGCGGCCTGCCCGCGCTTGTCGTGCCTGATGCGGGCCGGTTCCGCAGAGGCGGGGTTCACCTCGTCTTCCTGCGCGCCGGGCAGCTCGTCGGCGCAAAAGATGTCGAGGAAGGAGCCGGCCGACGCGACGAACGTCGTGTGGTCCGCATCCATCGCCGCGGGGGAGGCCGCCGGCGGCAACGACACCCGCGTGACGGTCGGCTCGGGCCCGGCCTGTTCCCATTGCAGGCGCACGCGGTAGACGAAGTGATGACCGCCGAACGCGAGCACGTCGCCGTCCTCCAGCGCATGGGCGTGCTCGTCGAGCCGCACCGCACCGATGAAGGTGCCGTTCGTGCTGCCCAGGTCCTCCACGTACGGCACGCCCGCCTTGAGGAAGATGTGGGCGTGGCGGCGCGACAGATAGCCGACCTGGTGCGGCTCCTTCTCCTTGTAGCGCGCGAACGTATCGTCCACCTTGCTGATCAGGAAGGGAAAGCTGGTGATGACGATGGCTTCCAGTCCGAGGTCGGCACGCTCCGGTTCCAGCGTAAGGCTCGCGAGCCGGGCGGCCGGCGCCGCTGCCGGCGTAGACGCCTGCAGCCGCACCCGGTACGCGAGCACGCGCGCCAGGCCGACCTCGTCGCCGTCGTGCAGCCGCACGATGCCGTGTCGCACGGCGACACCGTTGACGGTGGTGCCGTTCTTGCTGCCCAGGTCGGCGATATACACGTCGCCACCCTCGACGAAGACGCGCGCATGGCGGCGCGACAAATCGGCCACGATCTCGGGCGGATACGCGGCGAACGGCGGCTCGGTGCGGCCGATGGCGAACAGGCCGTCGTCGATGGCGAGCGGACCGAGCTCGGGATGGTTCAGCGGTTCGAGCACGATGCCGACGCGTTGAAGAGGCGGTGCCTGCATCTTGCCGACCAGGACTTCGTCAGGCGCCATCGGAGCGTCTTTCAATGCTGCGCCGCATCGGCCACCTCCACCGGCGGCCAGCCGCCGCCCAGCGCCTTGTACAGTGTCACCGTATCGGACAGGATCTGCTGCTGGTTGGCGAGCAGCGCCAGCTGGGCCCCGAGCAGGGTGCGCTCGGTCTCGAACACTTCCAGCTGCGACGCCACGCCCTCCTTGCGCTGCGCATCCGTCGTGCTGGCCACGAGCCGCAACTGGTCGACCTGCTGCTGCAATTCTCCCCGCTGCTTCTTGTGCGCCTCCAGGTTGACGAGCGCATTTTCCACGTCTTCGAACGCGGCCATGACGGTCTGGCGATACGCCTGCTCCGCCACCTTCGTCTGCGCCTCGCTCGTGCGCACGCGCGCCTTCACGCCCGGGTCGAGAATCGGGAAATTAATGCTGGGCAGCAGCCCGAACGTGAACGATTTCAGCAAGGTCGACAGCGCGAAGCTGGACGTGCCGCCGCGCCCCGTCAGGCTGATCGACGGCAGTTGCGCCAGCTTGGCCTGCCCCGTCAGGTCGTACGCTTCCAGCACGCGATATTCGGCCGCGACGACGTCGGGCCGGCGTTTCAATAATTGCGACGGCAGGCCGCCCGGCACCTCGGGCACGCGCACCCGCTCCTGCAGGCGGCCGGCAGGCATCTGGAAGTCGCCGGCCGGTACGCCGATCAAGGTCGCCAGCGCATTGCCGGCCAGTGCGCGCAGGCGCTGTAATTCGATCAGCTCCGTACTCAGGCGGTTGACCTCGGCCGATTGCTGCAGCACACGCGTGTGCGGGATGAGGCCGTTCTGCTCCATCGCCTGGTACGTGGTGAGAATGTCGCGGTTGCGGGCCTGCGTCTGGCGCTGCTGGTCGATCTGTTCGTCGAATTGCAGGATCTGGAAATACGTCGTCGACACGTCCGACACGAGTTTCAGATAACCCGCGCGCCACTCGGCCTCGGTGGCGGAAAACTCGGCCTTCTGCGCCTGCACCCCCTTCTCGACCTTGCCCCAGATGTCGATGTCCCAGTTGGTCTGCGTGGCCAGGTTGAACTGCTTCGTGAACGGTTGACCCGTGACCTTCTGGAAGCTCGCGCCCGCACCCGCGTCGAGCGTGGGCAGCGCGCCGGCCCGCGCCTCTCCGATCTGCGCGTTGGCCACGCCGATGCGCGCGGCGAGCACGGCCAGGTCGAAATTGCCGGCGAGCGCGCGGCTGACGAGCTGGTCGAGGTAGGGATCGCGGAATTCGTGCCACCAGTCCGGCACGATCAGCTCCGTCTTGGACAGCGGCAAGCTGGCCGAGTTCGCCCACGCCGTCTTGGCCGGCACGGACGGCCGCGCGTACGGGCGCATGCCGACGTCCGCGCAGGCGGCAAGCAGCAGGGCGGCAACCAGGCAAAGGAGACGGCCGGTCATGGCGCCATCCATGCTCGGGCGTCGACGAACACCTGGAACAGGCGCGCATCGATATGCCCCGCGTCGCATTCCTCGTGCATCAGGTCCAGCGCCTGTTCCACGGGAACGGCCTTCTTGTACGGCCGGTCACCGGCCGTAAGTGCATCGTAGATGTCGCAGATCGTCAGGATGCGCGTCTGGATGCTGATCTGCGGCCCGCGCAGGCCCGACGGATAGCCGGACCCGTCCAGCTTCTCGTGGTGGCCGTGCGCGATCGCGGGCACGCCGGCCAGGTCTCTCGTCCACGGGATCAGGACGAGGAACGAATACGAATCCACCACGTGTTCCTCGATCTGGCGCCGCTCGTCCGCCGTCAGGCAGCCTTTCGCCAGGCTCAGCGCCGCCACCTCGTGGTCTTCCAGCAGCGCGAGCGGCTGGCCGTCCGGGTCGTGGCAGCCGTAGTGGACGATGTCGCGCAAATCGGGCAGGGCGCTGCTGCGCGAGATGGCGGGCTCGTTGGCGCTGCGGATCGTGGCGAGGAAGCCGTCGAGCCGCGCCGCTTCCTCGGCCAGGCGCGCATCGGCGGACTCCTTTTCGACCCGGAACGTCGCCGCGCTCCAGCCCTCGTCGATGTGGCGCTGCGCGAGCGTGTGATAGGCCTGGCGCTCCAGGCAGGCGCGTGCGTACAGGAAGCGTTGCTCCAGCAGGCGCATGTCGGCATGGTGCAGCTTTTTCTCCTTGCGCAGCACGTGCTCGCGCACACCGACCTTGCCGAAGTCGTGCAGCAGCGCGGCATAGCGGATCTCGCGCAACTGTTCGCGCGTAAAGGCAATACGGCGCACGTCCGGATCCTGCGCGCGGTCGAGCGCCATGGCGAGGCGCTCGGCATAGCTCGCCACGCGGAACGAGTGGCCGGCCGTGACGGGATCGCGCTCCTCGATCGCCTGCACGGACGCGCGCACGAAGCCGTCGAGCAGGCGTTCGATGTCGGAATACAGCTGGAAATTCTTGAGCGCGACGGCCGTTTCCGCGCACACGCCCGTAAGCAGTTCGAGGTCGGCCTCCTGGAACGCGCGCGGATCGGACGAGCTGTCGACCTGGATCAGCCCCAGCACTTCCTCGCCCACGATCAGCGGCGCGCACATGACGCTGCGGATCGCCTGGGCGACGATCGAATCCTGCGCGGCGAAGTGGCGGTCGGCCAGGGTATCGACGGACAGGATCGCGCGCTTCCTGCCCAGCACCTCGTCGACGATCGTGTGCGACAGGCGCGCCTGCCCCGGATCCTCGACCATGCCGTTGCGCCGCCGCGCCGCCACCGGCACGGGCGGGTCGCGTTCGTTCTGGCGCAGCAGGATGAACGCGCGCTCGGCCAGCGGGAACAGGTCGAAGATGAAATTCATGATCTTTTCCGTCAACGTCGCGCGGTCGGTGACGGCGCCCAGCGCGATGCTGACCTGGGCCATCGCATGCAGTTTCAGCACCGATTTCTCGAGCTCGCCGCGAGGCGCATCGCGCGGGCCGGCCGCCGGCACGTACTGGGTGGCGTCGACCGACTTCCTGATCACCGTCGGCATGCTGGCCGCGCCGGGTGCGACCAGCGAGCGGAACACGAGCTGGGTGGAGGCGAGCGCCAGTTCGTCGCCGTCGCCCAGCACGTGCCACGACCCGGGTTGCAGCCGCTCGCCATTGACGAACGTGCCGTTCGACGAGTGCAGGTCCTCGACCGACCAGGCCTCCCCGCGCCTCCGCACGCGCGCGTGGCGGCGGCTGATCGTGTGCAGCGGGATGCAGATGAACTGGTCGGACGCGAGCGCGTCCTGGCGATCGCGTCCGATCACGACCTCGTCGTGCAGCGGAAACAGCCGCGACCGGACGTCGCGCCCGCCCAGCAGCTCGAGATATGCGCTGACGCCGCCTTCCACGGGCGGTGCCGCATAGGGTTCCGGTGCCGGTTCGATCGCCATGTCGTCCTCGCCTTGAGACCTGTAAGACAGTGACGCCGCGCTACAGTTCGCAAATCATTTCACAGTGATCGTGATTGTTCTGGACTGGACGGACGGCTCGAACGTGACGTGCTGGTCGTCCCCCATGACGAGCTGCAGCGTGTGCCTGCCGGGCGGCAGCTCGATCGTCGTCTCCGTTTCTCCGGCGCCGAAGTGCAGGTGGTTGCGGTCGTTCGGAATCTCGACGCCCGGCTCCGGCGCGTCCGTGTCGATCAGCAGGTGGTGGTGCCCCGTATTCGGAAATTTCACGCCTTTCGGCGCAACGCCCATGTTGCGCAGGCCGAACCAGACGCGGATCGGCTTGCCGGATGCGACCACCTGGCCGTCGTTGGGCCAGCCGATGTACAGGTAGGCGTTGGGCGGCGCCGGCGTCGGCTCGGCGGCAGGAACTGAAACGGCGGCGGCGAGAAGGGCGGCTGCCAGTCGTATGCGCATGGGGGCTCCTGTTTCACTTGACCGTGACTGTAATCTTTTTCGAGTAGACCGGCGGATCGTGCGGAATATGATCCTTGTCGGCCAACAGCAGCTGCAGCGTATGCGAACCCGGCGGCAGTTCTATTCTCGCCTCCGTTTCGCCGGCGCCGAAGTGCAGGTGGTTGCGGTCGTTCGGCACGGCCTGGTCCATGTTCTCGGGCAGGTCGGTGTCGATCAGCAGGTGGTGGTGGCCCGTCTTCGCGATGTCCGTGCCCTTGGGCGCGACGCCCATGTTGCGCAAGCCCATCCGCACCCAGAACGCGTGACGGACGACCATGCCGTCGCTGGGCCAGATGAAATACACCAGCGCGCTCTCGGGCGACGGCGTGCGTGCGAGCACGGGCACGGCCTGCAATACCACCGCGCTCAGTATCAAGACAATTGTTTTGCGCATCGTCCTCTCCTGCCCGCCATGCGGGCCGCTGTTCCGGCAGCATCCGTCAACCGGGATGCATGGCACCTGTGCCAGAACAAACGTGCGGCCGGCACAATCGCGGCGGCCTGTGGTCTAAGCGGTTTCCTGACACTTGCGGAGGCGGCCTGTGTGGATGAGGCTCTTGATCCTGTGCAGCCTGATGGCACTGGCGGCCGTCGCGCCCGTGCGCGCGCATGGGTTGCCCACGACGTTCCAGGTGGCGGGCGTCCTGCCCAAGAACAGCGCCGAGCAGTTCGAGCTGGCGTTCTGGAATTCCGTCAAGGACAGCAAGCAGGTGGGCGACTACGAGGCTTACCTGCAGGCCTATCCGAAGGGACGCTTCGCCAGCCTGGCGCGCACGCGCATCCAGCAGCTGAAGGCGGCCCCGCCGCAGGCGCCCGCGCCCGCGCCCGCGAAGCCGGCCGGGAGCAAGCCCGCAGGCACCCAGCCGCAGACGAAGACCGTGCCGAAGCCGCCACCGCAATCGCAGCCAACCCGGCCGCCCGACAACAAGATACGCCCGGTGCCGGCACCCGTCGACGGCGGCCGTGAAGTGGCGCCCGCAGCGGGACCGGCCGGTTCCGTTGCCACGATGAAGGATTGCGACGTCTGCCCGTTGATGGTCGCGCTGTCGCCGCGGCCGTTCATGATGGGCAACAACAGCAGCGACCCGTCCGAGCGACCCGCGCACAAGGTGGCGTTGCACACGCCGTTCGCGATCGGCAAGTACGAGGTCACGGTGGGGCAGTGGAACCAGTGCGTCCGGGCCAGCGTGTGTCCGACGATGCCGTCGCTGGGCAACGTGCCCGAAAACCTGCCGATGCGCGACGTCAGCTGGGACGAGGCGCAGCTGTACCTCAAATGGCTGGGCACGGTGAGCGGGAAGCCGTACCGCCTGCCGACCGAGGCCGAGTGGGAATACGCGGCGCGCGGCGGCACCACGACCCGCTACTGGTGGGGGCAAGAGATGAAAGGCGGGAATTCGAGTTGCGAAGGCTGCGGCATGCCCTGGAGCGAGGAACGCCCGCCGCCGGTCGGCAGCTTCCCCGCCAATCCGTTCGGCCTGAACGACATGAACGGCAGCGTGTGGGAATGGGTGCAGGATTGCTGGCACAGCACGTACAAGGGGGCGCCCGCCGACGGTAGCGCCTGGGTCGACGGCAACTGCCAGGCGCGCGTCATCCGTGGCGGTTCGTGGCGCGAAAACGGCAGCTACATGCTGTCCACCACGCGTTTCAAATACGACGCCAGCGTGCGCCAGTCGCAGAACGGATTCCGGGTCGCGCGGTCGCTCGATTGACGGCTAGCGGCGCGCGTGCGTCGTGATCTGCAAAAAGTCGACGGCGATCGCGCCATGTGCCCCGGCGATCGCGGCGAGGCGCTCGTCCAGGGCGCGCAGATACGCCGATCCGGGTTCCGCATCCGGACGCAGCCCCTCGAACAGCGGCACGGACGTGGTCACCAGCACGAGCATCTCGGTGCCGAACGGCGGACCGATCACCCAGTTGCCGAGGCTGCCGATGGTGGCCGTGTAGCGCGGCGGCGCCAGGTTTTCGCGCGCGGCCGCATTGGGCAGCAGGTGGACGACGTTGCCGTCCAGGACGAAATAATCGACCGACACGTACGACTGGTAGTCCGGCGTGGCCACGTCGACCATCAGCGTATCGCCTGCCGCCAGGTTGCCGCCCCGGCCGCTGCCCGGGTTCAGGCGGAGCGCCACACCGGCCGTGCGGGACGCGACCCAGTAGCGGCCGAGGACGCGCATCAACGGGCACTTCGCATCGTCGACGTCGCGCAGGGTCAGCTCGACCCGCGTCACGCCCGGCAGAGCCGCCAGCATCGTCTTGAGGCGCGCCGGACCCACGCTGTGCGCGAGATAGCCCTGCACGCTCACGACACGCCCGTCGATGGCGGGCACGAGCGCCGAGCACGGCACGCCGGCCAGCACGGTGGAGACGGCCGCCAGGGTCGGCGGCGGCGCAGGCGCAGGGGGGGG
>NZ_JBKYMO010000275.1:0-7680 GCF_047302915.1 Massilia sp. CT11-108
CGCGCACCCACGTGCCGGCGCGGTCGTCGGCCGGGGCGCCCGTGTGGCCGTGCGGTTCGGGATGATCGAGGCGGCTGTGGCTCGCTTCGCCGCGCTGCCAGTGGAACTGCACCTTGATACGGTGGTCACGGTCCGTGTGGATCTCGGTGCCGGTCGGGCCGACGACGATGGCGGTCTGCTGGCCCTGCACCGTCGGGCGCGGATGCAGCAGGCGGCCGTGGCCATCCAACTGGCTGTCGCGGTATGGCGTCGCGGCGGGGATCGCGTCGAAGCTGTTGCGGTACACGGGGCGTTCCGCGATGCCCTTGCCGCGCGCGTGCAGGCTCGCCGACAGGATCTCGTCATTGAGCGCCGCGACCGGATCGTGGCCCAGGTGGCGGGCGAGCGTCGACGCGGTATCGGCGTCCAGGTTGTTGTGCGCGAGGTGGCGCACGCGCACGAGCAGCAACGGGTCGGCCGCGCTGTCCCGGGCGCCATGGTCCGCCAGGGTGAACGTCGTCCCCGGCGTGAAGGTACGCACGGTGCCGGCGCCCACGTGGACGACCTTGCCCGCTTCCAGTGCCTGCAACTGGCGCTCGGCGATGCGCGCGCCGTGTTCGCGGCTCGTGTACGCGTACACGCCGGGGATGTCGCGGCTGGCCAGTTCGACCGGATCCTGTCCGGCCGCGACGGCGGTCCGCACCTGGCGTGCGCGATAGTCCCAGCTGCGCAATTCGACGGCGTTCGTCGCGAGACGCGTCTCGGTGCGCCAGCGGTCGATGCTGTCCTCGCGCATCACGGCGCCGGATTGCGTGAAGCGCACGAGGGCCTGCGTGTTCGGCTTGAACGCGTCGTTGCTGTCGGCGATGACGAGCGTGTGCGCGCCCAGTGTCGCGCCGTCCGGGTCGCCCTCGTGCTCGAAAAAGCCGAACAGGCCTTCCTCGCGCATCAGGCGCCGCACGAACGCGAGATCGCTTTCCTGGTATTGCGTCGTCAGGCTGCGTCGCGGGTAGAGCGAGCGGTCGACCTGGAAGCGCCAGGCCGGCGCCAGCCTGCCCTTGCCGTCGTACGCGGAAAACACCGTGTCGATGATGTCGACGATCGTCTTGTCCTGGAAGACGCGGCTGTCGCGGCCCAGCGCGAGGAACGCGGTCCAGGGTTCGATCGTCAGCGTGTACCGGGCCAGGCCGCCGTTCGCGCCCGTCATCTCGGCTGCCGTCACGTGGCCGTGGAAAGGACGCACGCCCTGGAACGGCCCCGCCAGCAGCTCGAGCAGCACGGGCTGGCCCAGCAGCGATTTGAGCGCCAGCCCCGCATCCGTCGACAGGGCCGAGACGCGCAGCCGGTAGCCCGTCGCGATGGCTTCCTCGCCATGCAGCGATTCCGCCAGCAGGACGTCGCTGCCCAGCGTCGTATGCAGGCGCAGCACGCGGCTCGACTGGGTGAAGCGCGCCACGAGCGCCCGGATCGCCTGGGCCGTCAGTGGAAGAGAGGGTGTCAGCATACGCGGGGTTCTCGTTGTCGCATGATTCAGGTGCCGATGAATGCCGCGCACAACGCGTCCAGCGCGGACTTGAGCGAGACGTCGGGCCGCTTCAGGTGCCTGGACACCTTGTCGACGGCATAGTCGGTGTCCACCTGGTCTTCGACCCAGTCCAGGTCATCGAACGCGATGTGGCGCTCGCTGGCTGCCTGCGGATCCATGATCGCCTGCAGCGTGTGCGCCGACGCGCCGCCGAAGCCGAGCACGAGGCGCGGCTGCTCCCCGATGCGTGTGACGAACAGGGCGAGCTCGAAATCGGCGCGTGCGAGGAACGGCGCGATCGCATGCATCCAGTAGGCGCCGACGAGGCCGCGGTACAGCGGGTCGGCCGGCAGCGGCAGCACGAGGCTTTTCTCCAGCCGGCTCGTGCTGCTCGCCAGCACGGGCTGCAGCAGCAGCCCGAGCGCCAGCAGCACCCGGCGCACCGAGCCCGCGTAGCCGGCTTGTGCCAGCAGCGCCTGCAGCGTGTCGAGCGACTGCAGCTCGATGAAGTCGGCGAACGCCGCCGCGTGGGCGTTCGAGCGCAGGTCGAGTTCGACGACCTGGCCGGCGGCGGCCTGCAGCAGCGCGTCGGCGTCGGGCGCCGTCACCAGTCCCTTGCTGAGCGCTTCCAGGCGGCTCCACAGGACACCCAGCATCTGCGGTGCGGACGGGACGAACGCATCCGGTTCGGCCACGTCGAGCATGCCGGTCATGAGGAACGGGAAACGCCGTCCCGACGCGTCACTGCTGGCCACGATATGACCGGCGATCGCATGCCGGCGGCGCGGACCCGCGATGACGAAGTGCAGCGGGGCGACCGCGTCGTACCGCGATTTCCACCGCGCGTCGGCCATCATGAGGTCCATGGCGCGCGCGAGCCAGTCGTCCAGCAGCTTGACGAGCGCCGGGTTGTCGGAACCCTTGACGAAGTCGCCGCGGCTCGGGATCTTGCCGAAGTAGCCGATCGACACGTGTGTGGACGCGAGACTCATCAGACGGCGGCGGAAGCGGCGAGACCGGCCGGGCGGACCACGGCGACACTACGATGGACCGGATCGGCATTCCCGACGCACAGGACGGCGCCGGCGCCATCCAGCGCCTGGCGGCGGGCCAGCGCGAGCGTGGCCAGGAAGGGCACGGCACCCGACAGTCCGCAAGCCGGCCCGGTGGTCCTCACGTCGATGCCAGCATCGAGGTGCGGCAGGTCCTCGTGGGCCAGTGCCATCGCCTCGAGGACGCGGTTGCTGCGGTGGTCGGCATCCGCGAACAGCGCCGACACGGTGGATGCGTCGACGGCCGTTTCGGCCAGCACCCGTTCCGCCAGCCGGCGCAGGTCCGCGGCGTCGATGCGGGGCATGGCGTCGGCCGATGCGCTGCGCGTGGCGCTTGCCGCCTGCAGTATCGGCGCGGCGTACGCGGTATCGCCCAGCAGTAGTCCTGCGGCGCCTTCGCCCGGCACCAGACCCTGCGGATGGGCGGCGGAGAACAGGGCGCCGTCGGCCGCCATCCGGTCGACGACCGCCTGGTCGATGCGCGAATCGAAGGCGAGCAGGATAGTCAATGCCGGATCGTTGTTCGGCTGGCCGGCCAGCACCGACAGCAGGGCGCTGGCGGCGGCCGCGGGTTCGCCCGGCGGGGCGGGGCTGACGGTGACCTTTTCCGCGGCCGCCGCCAGCGCCACACCGCGGCCGATGCCCTGGGCGGCGCCGGTGACGATCATGACCTTGTCCCTGAAACGGTCCGGATGCATCATGCCGCCACCCCCGCCGTGCTCGTGGCCGAGAACTTCTCGAAGTGGAACGAATTCGGTGTCACGCCGATGCCGTCCAGCCAGCCGCGCACCGCGTCGACCATCGGCACGGGGCCGCACAGGTAGACGTCGACGTCGCCGCCGTTCATCCAGGCCGGTTCCACGTGCGCCGTGGCATAACCCTTGCGCGGATGGCTGCTGGATTCCGCCGCCACGCAGGTCACGTACTGGAACTGCGGATGCGCGGCCGCGATGCGGTCCAGCTGCGCCAGGCCGACCAGGTCGTGGTCGTTGGTCACGGCGTAAACCAGGCGCACCGGATGCGGGAAGCCTTTCGCCGCCAGCACGTCCAGCATCGACAGGAACGGCGCGATACCCGTGCCGCCGGCGAGCATCAGCACGGGGCGCTGTACGGGCCGCAAATAAAAGCTGCCGTACGGGCCGGAGAACGTGACCGGCTGCCCGACTTGCGCCCGGGTCGTCAGCCAGGTGCTCATCAAGCCGTCCGGCACGTTGCGCACGACGAAGCTCGCTTGTTCCGCACCGGGCGCGGAGCTGAACGAGTACGAGCGCGTCTGGTCCGTGCCGGGCACCGTCACGTTCACGTACTGGCCCGGCAGGAAGTCCAGCTGGTCGGGCTGGTCCGGCGCGATAGCGAAACGGATCGTGGACGGCGACAGCTGCTCCACGGTGGTGACGGTGCCGGGAAA
This sequence comes from Massilia sp. CT11-108, assembly GCF_047302915.1. Taxonomy (NCBI): domain Bacteria; kingdom Pseudomonadati; phylum Pseudomonadota; class Betaproteobacteria; order Burkholderiales; family Oxalobacteraceae; genus Massilia; species Massilia sp. CT11-108. The sequence goes on from NZ_JBKYMO010000275.1 coordinate 3,965, forward strand.
GTCGCCGACGCCCGTCTTGCAGGCGGCGGACGTGGCCGGGATGCGTACGACGCAGTCCGACGTCGGGCGCATCTGGCACGCCAGTACGTAGCCGGCTTGCGCATCCTTCTCTTCGAGGGCATCCTCGATGTAGCTGTCCGGCGGCAGGTCGTAGCTGCCCGACTCGCACAGCCCGCGGCAGGTGCCGCAGGCGCCGTCGCGGCAGTCGAGGGGGATGTTGACCTTCTGGCGATAGGCCGCGTCGGACAGTTTTTCGTTGGGGTTGCAGCTGATGAAGCGCGTGACGCCGTCTTCGAACTGCAGCGCGATCGTGTGGCTCATGACCGTCTCCTGCTTAGATGTGATAGATGTCGATCACCTGGCTGATGTAGTCGTTCTTCAGCACGACGTACTTGTCCAGGATCTTCGGCTGCGGACCGGAAAAGTCGATCACGTAGCGCGACATGCCGAAATAGCTGTAGTCGGTGTGGTAGCGGTGGCTCAGCGTGTGCCAGTTGAAGCGCACCGTGTGCACCGCGCCCTCGACTTTCTCGATCTCCACGTTGGCGATGTTGTGGCTCGTGCGCGTATCGGGAATCGTCGCGCTGGAGCGTTCGGTCTTGATGCGGAAGACGCGGTCCTCCAGCCCCTGGCGGTTCGGGTAGAAGATCAGCGAGATCTCGCGCTCCGGGTCCTGGACCAGCGTGCCGTCGTCGTCCCACGACGGCATCCAGAAGCGCGCGTTGGCGTCGTAGCACTGGAGCCAGTCGTCCCACTGTTCGTCGTCGAGCAGGCGCGCTTCGCGGTAGAGGAAGGATTGAATATCCTGGATCGTGACCGCGCTCATTTCGCTTCTCCCTTCGCGTCGAATGCCTTCTTCATGACGTCGAGCCAGTAGCGGTGCTGGATCGTGTACAGGCCTTCGTCTTCCGTGCGCACGCCGCTCATGACGGGCGCCAGGCCGATGTCCTGCGCCGCGTCGTCCGCGCCGTGGATCCAGTGCCTGGCGCCGCGGCACATGTCGTTCCACTGCATCGCGGCGCCGTTGTAGCCCTGCTGGCAGGCGCGGAATTCTTCCAGGTCGTCCGGCGTCGCCATGCCGCTGACGTTGAAGAAGTCCTCGTACTGGCGGATGCGGTGCGCGCGCGCCTCGGGCGATTCGCCCTTCGGCGCGATGCAGTAGATCGTCACCTCGGTCTTGTCGACGGCGATTGGACGCAGCACGCGGATCTGGGAACTGAACTGGTCCATGAGGTACACGTTCGGGTACAGGCACAGGTTGCGCGAGCGTCCTACCATCCAGTCCGCGGTCGCCTTGCCGTATTTTTCCGTGTACTCGGCGTGGCGCGCGAAGTTCGGGCGGTCTTCCGGATTCGCCCACTGCGACCACAGCAGCATGTGGCCATGCTCGAAGGCGTAGAAGCCGCCGCCCTGGCGGCCCCAGTTGCCGGCGTCCATGGCGCGGATCTTGTCTTCGCCGGCCGCCTGCTCCTGTTTGCGCCGGTTCGTCGTGGCCGCGTAATTCCAGTGCACGGCCGTCACGTGGTAGCCGTCGGCGCCGTTCTCGGCCTGCAGTTTCCAGTTGCCCTCGAACGTGTAGGTCGACGAGCCGCGCAGCACTTCCAAACCTTCCGGCGACTGGTTGACGATCATGTCGATGATCTTGCCGGCCTCGCCGAGGAAGGCTTCCAGCGGCTCGACGTCCGGATTCAGGCTGCCGAACAGGAAGCCCTTGTAGTTGGCGAAGCGCGCCAGTTTCTTGAGGTCGTGCGAGCCTTCCTTGTTGAAGCATTCCGGATAGCCGGCCGATTCCGGATCTTTCACCTTCAGCAGCTTGCCGCTGTTGTTGAAGGTCCAGCCGTGGAACGGGCAGGTGTAGGTCGCCTTGTTGCCCCGCTTGTGGCGGCACAGCTGGGCGCCGCGGTGGCTGCATGCGTTGATGAACGCATTCAGCTCGCCGCCCTTGTTGCGGGCGATGAACACCGGCTGGCGGCCGATGTGCGTCGTGTAGTAATCGTTGACGTTGGCGACCTGGCTCTCGTGCGCCAGGTAGATCCAGTTGCCCTCGAAGATGTGCTTCATCTCGAGCTCGAACAGGGTCTCGTCGGTGAAGGCGCTGCGGTGCAGGCGGTGGTCGCCCGTTTGCGCGTCTTCGATCATGTAGTCGTCCAGCCGTTTGGGCTTGAACGCGTCGACAGGAACGATCGGGATCATGGCGGTGTCCTCAGGCGGCGGCGCGCGGACGGTCGACTTGCGTGGTCGGCGCGGCGGCGGTGTCGTGATACAGGTGGAAGTCGAAGTCGATCGACGCGAACGGCTTGTCGACACGCTTGGCGTCCAGTTGCGCCGGGTCGTCGATCCGGTTCACGGGCGGTACGAGGCCAGGGCGGCTCGCGAACGCGAAGTCGTCCCACAGGTATTCGTCGCCGTCGATGTTGATCTGCGTGGTCAGCTTGCGATGATCCGGGGCGCTGACGAAGAAGTGGATGTGCGCCGGGCGCTGGCCGTGGCGGCCCAGCAGGTTCAGCAGCTGCTGCGTCGTGCCGTCCGGCGGGCAGCCGTAACCGACCGGGATGATGCTGCGAAACTGGTAGCGGCCCTGGTCGTCCGTGACGATCGTGCGGCGCAGGTTGAACGGCGACTGCGTCTGGTCGAAGAACGAGTAATTGCCCGTCAGGTTCGCGTGCCACACCTCGACCTTCGCGCCCGGCAGCGGCTTGCCATCCTGGTCGAACACGGTGCCCTGCATGAACAGGACCTCGCCCTTGTCCGCCTCGGTCCCGTCGTCCAGGCGGGCGAAGCCCACGCTTTCCGGCGCGCCCGCCACATACAGCGGGCCTTCGATGGTGCGCGGCGTGCCGCCTTCCAGGCCGGCCTTCTGTTCCGCTTCGTCGGCGCGGATGTCGAGGAAGCGCTCCAGGCCCAGGCCCGCGGCCAGCAGGCCCAGTTCGTTGGCGGCGCCCGCGGCCGACATGTATGCCACGCCGTGCCAGAACTCGGTCGGGGTGATGTCGAGGTCCTCGATCGCCTTGCACAGGTCGCCCAGCAGGCGCAGCACCACCTGCTGCACGCGCGGGTCGGCGGGGCGGTCGGCGGCGTCCACGACCCAGCTGTGGGCCAGTCGTTCGATGTCTGCGTGGTTCATTTCAGGTCTCCTTTATAGTTGCGTTAGATATCGCCGTCGCGGACGGACGAGGGATGGCGGCACAGCGGCATGACGTCGATGTGCATGTAGGGGAACAGGGGCAGGGACGTCAGCAGCGTGTGCAGCTCGTCGACGCTGTCGACGTCGAAGATGCTGACGTTGGCGTACTGCCCGGCGATGCGCCACAGGTGGCGCCACTTGCCCTCGCGCTGCAGGCGCTGGGCGAGATCCTTTTCGGTCTGCTTGAGCGCCGCGGCTTCGTCGGGCGGCATCGTCGCGGGCAGGTTGACGTTCATTCGGACGTGAAACAGCATGGTGGTCTCCAGTGTCTTTACTTGCGTTGCAGGCTGCGCAGCTTGTCGGTGTCGATCTCGACGCCCAGGCCGGGGCCCGTCGGCACCTGCAGTTCGAAGTCGCGGTACACGAGCGGTTCGCGCAGCACTTCCTCGGTCAGCAGCAGGGGACCGAACAATTCCGTGTCCCACTCCAGGTCGGCGAACGTCGCGCAGACGTGCGCCGTGGCCGCGGTGCCGATGCCGCCTTCGAGCATCGTGCCGCCGTACAGGCCGATGCCGGCCAGCCGCGCGACGGT
>NZ_JBKYMO010000276.1:0-7648 GCF_047302915.1 Massilia sp. CT11-108
CCAGAAAATGGCCAAGCGCGGCATCGTGTCCGGATCGGCCTGCATGCGCAGCGCGGCGGCGCCGCCGGTGGCACCCGCCTGCCGATCGCCGCCGATGCCCAGCGCCTGCTTGTTCATGTCCTGCATCAGCTGCTGGCCCTTCTGCTGCACGGTCAGCTGGCGCACGAGCACCTCGGCCAGGCCGATGCCGCGCTTGGCCATTTTCTGGCTCATCTGCTGGTCCAGCATGCCCGTGAACGTCTTCGTTTCCTGGCTGTCCGTCATGCCGTCCTGCGGTGTCGCGTCGCGCATGCTCTTCATCATCATGTTGACGAACATGGATTCGAACTGCGTGGCGGCCCCCTTCAGCGCTTCCGGCGAGCCGGCTTTCGCCGACTGCTTGAGGTCGCCGAGGCTGTTGGCGTCGAGCGCAAATTTACTGGACAGGTCGGAAGTGGAACCGAGCATGGTGGCCTCGCTGGTCAGATGATTTCGAGTTCGGCGCGCAGCGAACCGGCCGCCTTCAGGGCCTGCAGGATCGCGAGCAGGTCTTGCGGCGTGGCGCCGATGGCGTTCATCGCCTTGACGACTTCGGCCAGCGACACGCCGCCGTTCAGCATGATGACCTTGCCGGCGTCCTTCTTGACGGACACCTGCGGCGTCTGCGTGACGACGGTGCGGCCCAGCGAACCGGGGTTCGGCTGGCTCACCTGCGTGTCGGCGCCGATGCTGACGGACAGGTTACCGTGCGAAATCGCGCACGGGTCCAGCGTGACGGAGCGGTTCATGACGACGGAGCCCGTGCGTGCATTGAGGATGACCTTCGCGGCCGCTTCGGCCGGCTTGACGTCCATGCCTTCCAGGATGCCGAGAAAGGTGACGCGCTGGTCGCTCGACGACGGCACGCGCACGCGGATCACGCGGCCGTCCAGTGCCGTGGCGATGCCCGGACCGAACTTGTCGTTGACGGCTTCCACGACGCGGCTGGCGGTGGCGAAGTCCGTCGTGTTCAGTTCCAGCTTGACCTGGTTGTCGGCACCGAGGTTCGACGCGACGGCGCGCTCGACCGTGGCACCGCCCGAGATGCGGCCGACGGCCAGTTGATTGACCTGCACCTGCGCACCGCCGCCCGACGCACCCGCGCCGCCGACGAGCACATTGCCCTGGGCCATGCCGTACACCTGGCCGTCCGCGCCCTGCAGCGGCGTCATGAGGAGCGTGCCGCCGCGCAGGCTCTTCGCGTTACCCATCGACGAGACGGTCACGTCGATCGTCTGGCCCGGCTGCGCGAATGCCGGCAGCGAGGCCGTCACCATCACGGCCGCCACGTTCTTCAGCTGCAGCTGCGCGCCGGGCGGCAGGCTGATGCCCTTCTGCTGCAGCATCGCCGTGATCGACTGCACGGTGAACGGAGTCTGCGTCGTCTGGTCGCCGGTGCCGTCGAGACCGACGACGAGGCCGTAGCCGGACAACTGGTTCTGGCGCACGCCGCCGATGCTGGCGAGATCCTTGAGGCGCTCGGCGTGGGCGGTCGTCGCGGTCAGCGGACCAAGCAGTGCGGCGCAGAGGGCGATGATTTTGAAGTTCATATTTAGTCAGTCGGGGTCAGAGCCCACCCGTGTAAACCGGGCTCTGACCCCGAATCGTTACGAATAGTTAAAATGGCAGCAGCGATTGGAAGAAGCGCGACATCATCGAGGTCATCTCGGCGCGGTCGATCTGGCTGTTGGTGCGGTATTCGACACGGGCGTCGGCGACCAGCGTCGACTGCACGATATTGCCGGCCTGGATCGAATCCGGATTCACCATGCCCGAGAAGCGGATGAATTCGACGCCCTTGTTCATGGCGATCTGCTTCTCGCCCACGACGATCAGGTTACCGTTCGGCAGGACTTCGGACACCGTCACGCCGATCGTGCCCGTAAAGGCGTTCGACGCGGTCTGGGTGTCGCCGTCGGCATACTTGATGCCGCTGCTCGTGGCGAGATTGCCGCCCAGGCGGCCCTGCAGCGGACCGGGCACGTTGAGCTCGGCGCTGCCCGACTTGTTGCCGGTGCTGGCGCCGCTCTTGTTGGCGGCCGTCTTCTCGACGATGCTGACCGTGAGCACGTCGCCGATGTGGCGCGCGCGGCGGTCTTCGAACATCGGGCGGAACGTGTTGGAATTGTAGATCGCGCCTTCGGTCGGCGTGCCGCCATCGGCCAGCATCGGGCGCACCGACGTCGGGCCCTTGACGATCGACGTCGGGGTGGCTGCGCAGCCGACGAGCGCCATGGCGAGCGTCGCCACGGCGGCGGTCGTCGTCCCCGCGAAGGCGGGGATCCAATTTTTACTCACCGTTTTCATAACTGGGAAATCTTTGCCAGCATCTGGTCGGACGTGGTGATCGCCTTGCTGTTGATCTCGTACGCGCGCTGCGTCTGGATCATGTTGACCATCTCTTCGACGACGTTCACGTTGGACGTTTCGACATAGCCCTGCATCAGCACGCCGGCGCCGTTCGTGCCCGGGGTGCTGGCCTGCGCGGTGCCGGACGAGCCGGTCTCGGCATACAGGTTCTCGCCCAGCGATTCCAGGCCGGCCGGGTTGACGAAGTTCGCCACCTGGATCGAGCCGATCTGCGTGGGCGCCACGGTGCCCGGCGTCGTGACGGACACGGTGCCGTCGCGGCCGACGGTCATCGTCAGCGCGTTGCTGGGCACGGTGATGGGCGGCTGCAACACGTAGCCGCTGGAGGTGACGAGTTGGCCGTTGTTATCGGTCTGGAACGAGCCGTCGCGGGTGTAGGCCGTGGTACCGTCCGGCATCAGGACCTGGAAGAAGCCCGAGCCGTTGATCATCACGTCCTTCGAGTTGCCGGTCTGCTGGGGGTTGCCCTGCGTGTGCAGGCGCTCGGTGGCGACGGCGCGCACACCGGTACCGATCTGCAGGCCGGACGGCAGCTGCGTCTGTTGCGAGGATTGCGCGCCGGGCTGGCGCACGTTTTGATACAACAAATCCTCGAACACGGCACGCGACTTCTTGAAGCCGTTCGTGCTGACGTTGGCGAGGTTGTTGGTGACGACGTCGAGGTTGGTCTGCTGCGCTTCCAGGCCAGTTTTCGCGATGTAAAGCGAACGGATCATGGTGTTCTCCTATGGGCGCCTGCAAACCTGCTCCGCGTTGCATCGTCGGTCTGCGATGCTCGCTGTACTTTCGTACAGCTGCGCTTCTCAACCAACGCTGCTGCCGCTCGCGACGGTTTTCAGGGGCCCCTACACGGCGACGGCAAACCCGTCACCCACCATGAAATTATGTCCCAGAAGAAATCAAGTCAAAGCGAGGATCTGCGTCGCTTTCGCCGCGTTATTCTCCGCGTTCTTCAACAGGCTCATCTGTGTCTCGAGAGAACGTGCCAAAGAGATCATGTTCACCATCGAGTCGACGGCGGAGACGTTACTGCCTTCCAGCGCGCCGCTCGTCACCGTCACGGCCGGGTCGGCCTGCGCCGGGGTGCCGTCCTGCTGGCGGAACAAGCCATCGTCGCCGCGCACGAGCTGTTTCTGGTCCGGATTGACGAGTTTCAGGCGGCCGACGATGGTGGACGTGGCCGGCACGGTGTCCGTCGTCAGCGACGCGATCGAACCGTCCTTGCCGACGGAGACCGTCGTATTCGGCGGAATCGCGATCGGACCACCCTCGCCCATCACCGTCTGGCCGTTCGCGGTCTGCAGGATGCCGTTGGGGCTGATCTGCAGCGAACCGTTGCGCGTATAGGCTTCGGTGCCGTCCTGCATCTGCACGGCGATCCAGCCCTGGCCCTTGATGGCCACGTCGAGATCGCGACCCGTCACCTGCAGCGGGCCCGCCGTGAAATCCGCGCCGACCGTGTTGTCGACGACAAATGCGCGCGTAGGCAAGCCTTCGCTGACGACGGGCACGGCGCGGAACGTATCCAGCTGGGCGCGGAAGCCCGTCGTGGACAGGTTGGCCAGGTTGTTCGACGTCGTGGCCTGCTGTTCCAGGATGTGCTTGGCGCCGGAGGCGGCGGTGTAGATCAGGCGGTCCATGAATTCTCCAAATTGCCACGTCGTTCCCGCGAAAGCGGGAACCCATGCTGAGCAACAGAATTCGGAAGCTCAGTATGGATTCCCGCGTGCGCGGGAATGACGAATCACGCGTTAGCGCAGGTTCACCAGCGTCTGCAGCACCGAGTCCTGCGTCTTGATCGTCTGGGCATTGGCCTGGTAGACGCGTTGGGCCGTGATCATGTTGACCAGTTCGGCCGTCAGGTCGACGTTCGAGCTTTCCGTCGCCGACGACTGCAGCACGCCGAAGCCGCCCGTGCCCGCCGTGCCCAGCAGCGGCGTGCCGGAGGCCGACGTTTCGGCCCACGAGTTGTTGCCGATCGGCTCCAGCCCGCCCGCGTTCGTGAAGTTGGCGAGGACGACCTGGCCCAGCGCCTTGGTCTGGCCGTTGCTGTACTGGCCCAGCAAGGTGCCGTCGGCCGCGGCCGAGAAGCGCTGCAGGTGGCCCGGCTTGTAGCCGTCCTGCGTGGTCAGTTTTTCGCTGGTGTCGGAGCCGTATTGGGTGCTGCCGTTGAAGCCGACCTTGATCGACAGGGTTTCCTTGGCGCCCGTCGCCGGGTAGATGGGGAAGTCCACGGCCAGCGGCAGCGTCTGCGGCGACATCAGCGCGGCCGACAGCGCGCCGTTCGAATCGAACTTCAGCGTGCCGATTGCGACCGGCGTCACCGACACGGCGGCGGCAATGTCCTTGTCGACCTGGTCCGGGGTATAGCCGGCCGTGCCACCCGCGTCAGTGGCGGCCGTCTGGATCGCAGTGACGGTGGCCGGCGTAGCACCAGCCGCGCTGGCAGCGGCGCTGACGGCGGCGGAGGCCGCGGCAGCATAGCCGGACAGCGCTTGTGCGATGGCGGCCGGGTCCGGCGGCGCCGCTTTCGTCGCGGCAAGCCACGTATCTCGCGCGGCTTGTGCGGCCGGGTCGCTCGAGGACGCCTTCGCCGCCTCGACGTTGGCCATCTCGGTGCCGTCGGCGCCAGCGTACACGTCCCAGATGCCCGACGGCCCTGAGCCCGGATTGGCCGGCGGCCTCTTTACATAGAACAGCGACAACGTGTGCTCGTTGCCCAAGGTGTCGTACACGCTCACGGGCACCTGTTTGTTGTACGTGGTGGCGTCGTTGGCATTGAACGGGAGGGTCGGCGCGGCTTCGCGCGAGTCCAGATTGATCGACGTATCGACCTTGGTGGTCGCGACCGGCTTCATGTCGGCCGTGCTGATCTGCAGCGGTTTCGGCGTGCTGGCCAGGATCTGGCCATTCGGGCTGACGCCATAGCCCGTCACGTTGGCGCCCTGCGGCGTGACGATGTAGCCGTTCTTGTCCAGCGAGAACTGGCCGTTGCGGGTGTACTGGACGGTGCCCGAAATCTCGGTGCGGAAGAAACCGGCGCCGTTGATGGCGATGTCGAGCGGGTTGGCCGTCGTCTCGATATTACCCTGGGTGAACTGCTGGGCGATGGCCGCCACGCTCACGCCGATACCGGCCTGGGTCGCGCCCGCGCCGTTCAGCGAGCGGGCGTAGACGTCCGCGAATTGCGTGTTCGAGCCCTTGAAACCGACGGTGCTCGAGTTGGCGATGTTGTTGCCGATGACGTCCAGCGATTTCGCTGCGCCGTTCAAGCCGCTCAGGCCTTGTTGGAAGGACATGTTGTGCTCCTGTTATTCGTTCGTTTCGCGGTACCGACCGCGCTTAGAGGACTTGCTTGATGTCGGCCAGCGTGAGCGCGCCCTTGCCGGACAGGTTCAGCTTGACGCCATCGGCGCTGTTGGTGGTGACGCTGGCGACGCTGTCGAACGACAGGCCTTTCGCGTCGGTCAGGTTGGCGCCGGCGCGCGTCGCCACGACCTTGAACGTGTAATTGCCGTCGGCCAGCGTGACGGGCTTGCCGTTGCTGTCCAGCTTTTTCGGATCGGGCACGCCGTCCCACGCGAGCGGCATGACACCGGCCTTCTGCGCGCCCATGTCGATCGTGTCCACTTCGTTGCCCTTGGCATCGCTGATGACGATCTTGACATTGTCGGCATCGGTGGCCAGTTCGGCACCCAGGATCGCCTTGCCGCTCGACAGCGTGACGCCGCTGCCTTCGACGAGCACGCCGTGGCCGATCAGCCCCGTCGCCTGCATCGCTTCCGAGCTCTTGTAGCTGGACTGCAGCGATTCCAGGGTCGTATTCAGCTTGTTCACGCCCGTCACGGTCTGCAGCTGCGCGAGCTGGCTCGTCATCTGGGCGTTGTCCATCGGGTTCAGCGGATCCTGGTTCTGCAGCTGGGTCACCAGCAGGGTCATGAACTTGTCCGTGTCCGCGGAGACGCCGTCCGTGCTGGTCGGCTTCTTCGAGTTCATCGTCGACATCAGGTCGGTGATGGGGGTGCTGGTGGTATCGGTTACGGTCGCCATGGGAGCGTGTCAGAAAGAGTGGATCGGATTACTGGCCGAGGGTCAGTGTCTTGAGCAGCATGGTCTTGGCCGCGTTCATGGTCTCGACGTTCGTCTGGTACGAGCGCGACGCCGACAGCATGTTGACCATCTCGTCGACCACGTTCACGTTGGGCATCGACACATAGCCCTTGTCATCGGCGAGGGGATTCTTGGGGTCGTACACCTGCTTCAGGGGCGACGCATCCTCGACGACTTCGCGCACCTTGACGCCCGTGCCGCTGTCCATCGGGACGGCCTCGAACACGACCTGCTTGGCGCGGTAGGCTTCGCCCGTGGCGCTCGTCGCGCTGTCGGCGTTGGCGAGGTTGCTGGCCGTCGTGTTCAGGCGCTGGGCCTGGGCGCTCATCGCGGAGCCGGCCACGTTGAAGACATTAAATAAGGACATGATTACTGGCCTCCCTGGATGGCTGCGAGCATGTTGCGGATCTGCTGGTTGAGCATCGTGATGCCGGCTTCGTAGCGCAGCGCGTTGTCGGCGAACTGGGTGCGTTCGGTGTCCATGTCGACCGTGTTGCCGTCGACCGCGCCCTGGGTCACCGTGCGGTACAGCACGGGCGTGGCGCCGTCGCCCAGCGTCTTGCCGTCGGCGGCCGCCTGGCCGTTCGGATAATGGGCGGCAGCCGTCGTGTTCAGCGGCCCCGTGTTCGTCGCGCGGGCCAGCGCACCCTGCAGCGCGCTGGAGAAATCGATGTCGCGCGCCTTGAAGTTCGGCGTGTCCGCGTTGGCGATGTTCGACGCGAGCAATTCCTGGCGCTGCGAGCGCAGGCTCAGCGCGGTTTCATTGAAACGCAGGTACTCGTCGAGTTTGCCGATCATGATTACTCCAGGCATGGGGTGGTGGACAGGATGGATCATACGGACCGGCGGACTCTTCCAATCGGGCAATAAAGCGACCCAAAACCCGGCTATTCGGCGATTCGATGGCGGCGTGCGGGACCTAAGATGGCACCGTCGCAAAAAACCGTATCGCTCACTTATTCATGAAACGCACGCTCATTACCGCCCTGCTCATCGGCTCCGCCGCGCTGGCGCACGCGCAGACGGCGCCCGCTGCCGGCCGCCAAAACGTCAACGCGCTGCGCACCGTCGTCGAGCAATTCCTGCGGACGCAGACGGCCGGCCTGCCCGGCACCGTGACGGTGAAAGTGGGCGCGATCGACGCCCGCAC
>NZ_JBKYMO010000277.1:0-7619 GCF_047302915.1 Massilia sp. CT11-108
GTCAAGGGCACCACCGGCTGGCAGGAGCGCAGCATCGTGCTGTATGTCCCGGTCAACGCGGCGCTGATCGTGTTCGCCGCCGCGGCGGCGAGGATGTAATGGGGTTTCATCGGTTTGTCTTTCACGAGTGGTTGGGAGCCGTCACTATGCCGCCGGCGCCGGCGATGCGCCGGGCAATGCGACGGACGACTACCGCGCCGCGACGAACGCGGCCAGGGGCCGACGAGCTAATCGGGCAGCGGCGCCGCACTCGACGCCGGCGCGTCCGTGCGCGCCGTGTTGATCACCATCGCGAGGAACGTGTAGTAGCCGTTCACGCCCATCAGGTCGACGACGCCCTGCTCGCCGAACAGGGCCAGCGCGTCGTCGTAGACGCGGTCCGACACGCGCTTGTGTCGGTGCAGTTCGAGGCAGAAGTCGTACACGACGGCTTCGTCGACGAGCATCGCGGCCGGCCGCTCGCGCCGGGCGATGGCGGCAATGACGTCCGGCGGGACGCCCACCTGCTGCGCGATCGGCGCGTGGATCGCCCACTCGACCTGCTGGTCCCATTCGCGCGCCGTGACGAGGATCGCCAACTCCGACAGGCGCACGCCGATGGCGCTGCGGTAGCGCAGGTACTCGCCGACCCGCTGCGCATGGCCCATCAGTTCGGGACTGCGCAGCAGCGGCACGAACGGGCCGTACAGCGCACCGCGCGGGCCATTGATGATCTCCTGGGCCGCGGCGCGCTGGGCGTCGGTCCAGTCTTCGGGCGGAATCGGGCGAAGGCGGTCTGTCATGACGAAAATATTCGCATGCCTTGAGGCAAAAATCAAAAGAATCCCGACGGTTCCCGCTTATTGTCAAACGTCAACTTTTTGGGGAGCTTCCAATGACGCATATCCTGCATCGCAGCCTGCGCCAGACGCCGCCCGTCGCGGTCGGCGGCGCGGGCGTCTATTTGTACGACAGCCACGGGCGCAGCTACCTGGACGCGAGCGGCGGCGCGGCCGTGTCGTCGCTCGGACACGGCCATCCGGACGTGATCGCGGCCATGCACCGCCAGATAGACCGGTGTGCCTACGCCCACACCGCGTTCTTCACGACCGAGGTGGCGGAGCAGCTGGCCGACCGCCTCGTGGCGAACGCGCCGGCCGGCATCGCGGGCGTCTACCTCGTGTCGGGCGGTTCGGAAGCGATGGAGACGGCGCTCAAGCTCGCGCGCCAGTACTGCGTCGAAGGCGGAGAACCACAACGTTCGCTGTTCATCGCCCGGCGCCAGAGCTACCACGGGAATACGCTGGGCGCGCTGGCCGTGGGCGGCAACGAATGGCGCCGCCAGCCCTTCGCCCCGCTGCTGATCGACGTCGAGCGGGTGTCGGCCTGCTACGAATACCGCAACCGCGCCGAGGACCAGACCGTCGACCAGTACACCGCGATGCTGCTGGACGAACTGGAAGCGGCGATCCTGCAGGCCGGCCCGGACCGCGTGATCGCGTTCTGTGCCGAACCCGTCGTGGGCGCGACCGGCGGCGCGATCCCTCCCACGCCCGGCTACTTCCGCGGCGTGCGCGCGCTGTGCGACAAGTACGGCATCCTGTTCATCGCCGACGAAGTCATGTGCGGGATGGGCCGCACGGGCACGATGTACGCGATCGAGCAGGACGGCGTGGCGCCCGACCTGATCGCCGTGGCGAAAGGCCTGGGCGCGGGCTACCAGCCGATCGGTGCGGTGCTCGTGAACGGCGCCATCATCGAACGCCTGCGCGCCGGCAGCGGCGCATTCCTGCACGGGCACACCTACATCGGGCACCCGGTCGCGGCGGCGGCGGCCCTCGCGGTCCAGCAGGTGATCGAGCGCGACGACCTGCTCACGCAGGTGCGCCTGCGCGGCGCGCAGCTGCGGGCCATGCTGGACGAGGAATTCGAAGACCACCCGCACGTGGGCGACATCCGCGGCCGCGGGCTGTTCCTGGCGCTGGAACTGGTGCGCGAGCGCGAGACCAAGTCACCGTTCGCGCCGGAGCTGAAACTGCACGCGGCGATCAAGGCGCGCGCGATGGAGAACGGGTTGCTGGTGTATCCGATGGGCGGCACGATCGATGGCCGCCACGGGGATCATGTGCTGCTGGCGCCGCCGTTCGTCGTCACACAGGGGGACCTGGGCGAGATCGTGGGGCGGCTGAAGGAATCGGTGGAACAGGCGTTGAAGCAGGTGGCGACGTAATCGTCGCCACGCTGTGTTTCTTAAGCCTTGGGGTACGCGAGCACTTCCTGCTGCTGCTCGCCCAGCCCCGCAATCCCGAGGCGCAGCTTGTCGCCCTTCTTGAGGAAGCGCTGCGGGCTGCGGCCGAGGCCCACGCCCGGCGGCGTGCCCGTCGTGATGATGTCGCCCGGCTCCAGGGTCATGAAGCGCGACAGGTAGCTGACGATTTGCGCCACCGTGAAGATCATCTTCGACGTATTCCCGGTCTGCACGCGCTTGCCGTTCAGGTCGAGGTACAGGTCGAGGTCCTGCACGTCGAAGATCTCGTCCTTGGTGACGAGGAACGGGCCGACGGGGCCGAAGGTGTCGCAGCCTTTGCCTTTATCCCACTGCGAGCCGAGTTCGAACTGGTAGGCGCGTTCCGAGACGTCGTTGACGACGCAATAGCCGGCCACGTATTTCAGCGCATCCTTCTCGTCGACGTATTGCGCGCGGGTGCCGATGACGACGCCCAGCTCGACTTCCCAGTCGGTCTTTTTCGAGCCTTTCGGCAGCTGGATGGGATCGTCCGGGCCGTTCAGGCAGGACGTCGCCTTCATGAACATGATCGGTTCCTTCGGGGTCAAGGCCCCGACTTCGGCCGCGTGGTCGGAGTAATTCATGCCGATGCCGATGAACTTGCCGACGCCCTTGACCGGCACGCCGAAGCGGGGGTTGCCGCGGACAACCGGCAGTGTTTTCCAGTCGACCCTGGCGAGCTTGCGCAACGCCTTTTCCGACAGCACCGACCCGTCGATGTCCTCGATGACGCCGGACAGGTCGCGCAGGCGGCCTTCTTCGTCGAACAGGCCCGGTTTTTCCTTACCTGGGCGACCGTAACGAACCAATCTCATATTCTTCCTTCTGGGTGAGCAAAGCGATGCCGCATTTTACTTGACGGCGCCGAAGGAAGTCGTGGAAGTAGCCGAGCAGGCCAGGCATCTGCAGCGCCACCAGCACGCCGAATGCGACGCGGTAGGCGAGCGCCGGAAAGTGGCCCGCAGTGTCGGGGCGCCACAGGCCGACGATCAGCCCGAACCCCGCCTGCACGAGGAATGCGCCGATGAAGATCAGGAGGTTCAGGCACGTCGCCGCGCGTCCCGTCAGCGTGCGCGGCAGGCTCTGGGCCACGATCGCGTATTCGATGCCGGTGATCGTCCCCACGAGCGTGAACAGCACCGACAGCAGCTGCAGGCTGGGTCGCCAGTTCAATACGATGACCACCTGCACGACGATGAAGAGGAACACGCCGACGGCGGCCACGTCCAGCGCCTCGATGCCGCGCCGCCCCGCCCATTCCGTGATCATGCCGACCGCGATGGCGCCGAAGATCACCGACGCCATGCCCATGTACAGCAGGTAGGCGACGGCGGCGTCCGGAAACCGGGCCACGTCGGCCAGCCAGCGCCCGATCCACAGGCCCTGGATGCCGAAGAAGATCGCATGCGGCACGAGCACCAGCGAGATCGTCGCGCGGAACGCGGGCGCGCGGTACACGTCCAGCACCGAGCGCACGGTCGGCAGCGCGCCGCCGGGTGCCTTCGACCTGGGCGTGACGAGCCAGATCAGCAGGCCGCTGCACGCCGTCAACGCGGCCAGCAGCATGAACAGGCCGCGCCAGTCCGTGTGCTGCAGCAGCATGCGGACCGGCATGGTGGCGGAGGCCGCACCCAGGCCGCCCACGGCGATCAGGTAACCCTGCACGGACGGCAGGCGCGTGGGCGAGATCCAGGTGGAGATCGCCTTCACGGCCGACATGAAGCACCCGCCCAGGCCGCAGCCGATGATGGCGCGCGCCAGCACCAGCTGGCCGAACGAGCGGCCGGTGGCGAACAGCAGCGCGCCCGTCGCCGCCAGCATCAGCAGCACCACCTGCACCTTGCGCGGGCCGTAGCGGTCGAGCGCGATCCCGACCGGGAGCTGGACGAGGGCGAACGCAAAGAAGAACGCGCTGGTGAGGAGGCCGAGCTGGCCCGGCGTCAGCGCGAGCGCGCCGACCAGATGCGGTGCCAGCACGGCATTCACGTTGCGCAGCAGCGAGGACAGGTAATGCCCCAGCGCGAACGGCAGGAACACGTAGAAAAACACTGCCACCCCGTTGAGGCGCGACTGGCTCTGGTCGGTTTCCATGGACATCTCCTGCGGGTCAGGCCGCGTCGGGTTGGCTGTCGCTGGCACGCCGGTCCTGCGCGTGGACAGCCTGGATCGGGATCACGCGGCCCGCCGCACCGAAGGTGTCGTGATCGTCCTCGCCGCCCTCGAAGAAGAATTTCTTGCGGCCGAACGCCGGCTTCAGGTGATCGAGCCAGGTGGCGTCGGGGTCGTATTTCGCGAAGAACGGCCGGCGCACCCAGTCCGGATTGCGCGCCTGCAGGAACTGCAGCGCGAACAGCTTTTCGCCGTTGATGGTGACGACGCCGTCGATCACGACCTTGCCCGGGAACGCGCTCATCGACGGCCCGCGCACGGTGCGCGACAGGCCCGACACCATGCTGTACGCGGACTGGAAGATCTCGTGCGCGCGCGCCAGGGGCAGCGCGAAGTACTCGCGCGGACCGGTATCCCGTTCGACGAACATGTAGTAAGGGATCGCGCCCAGGCGCACGCCCGTCGTCCACAGTTCGGCCCAGCTGTTCGGGTCTTCGTTGATGTGGCGGATCAGCGGCCCCTGCATGCGCAAGGTGGCGCCCGTGCCGACGATGCGCTTGACGGCCTGCTGGGCCACCGGCTGGCGCAGCTCGACGGCGTGGTTGTAATGCCCCATCAGCGCGAGGTTCTTGCCGGCCTTGACGACTTTTTCGAACAGGCGCATCAGGTCGTCGCTGTCCTTGTCCGACACGTAGCGCTGCGGCCAGTATGCGACCGACTTGGTGCCGATCCGGATGTTCTGGATATGCGCCAGTTCGGGCGCCAGCAGCGGTTCGATGAACTCGGCCAGCGAGCGCGTATTCATGATCATCGGATCGCCGCCCGTGATCAGGACGTCCGTCACGTCTGGATGCGTGCCGAGGTAGGACACCAGTTCCGTGGACTCGCGCGCATCGAACTTCATCTCTTCCATGCCCACGAACTGCGGCCAGCGGAAGCAGAAGGTGCAATAGGCGTGGCACGTCTGACCCGCGCTGGGGAAGAACAGCACGGTCTCCTTGTACTTGTGCTGCAGGCCCTTGAGCGGCGCGTCGTTCACCCGCGGCACGTTGTGCGTCATCTGCCCGGCCGGGTGCGGATTCATGCGCATGCGGATCTGGTGCACGAGTTGCGCGACCGCGGCGTCGTCCTTCTTGACCAGCACGAGGTCGCGTAGCTGCTCGTATTCGCGCGCGGGCAGCATGTCGCGGTGGGGGAACGTCAGGCGATAGATTGGATCATCCGGAACATTGCTCCAGTCGATCAACTGCTCCATCACGTATTCGTTCGTGCGGAAGGGCAGCACGTGGGACACCACCTGCACGGCTTCCTGCAGATCCGGGCTCAGCCATTGCCATTGGCGGGCGTTCTGGATCGACTGGCGGGTATAGGGCTTGAACTTGGCGGGGGTTGCGTCGAGGGTCACGGGATTTCTCCTGAGGGAAGTGGTTGGCGGCAGCAAAAGGTGACGCACGGAAATAATTGCCGACAGGAACCGATGGTAGGGAGACGGACTTGCCTTTGAGTTGCCCGGAGTCAAGTTCTGATTCCGTTTCTCACTGATTTCCACATGCACTGCGAAAGATCAGCGTTGCCGTTGCGGCGGCACATCGGGCGCTACTTGCGTTAGCACAACAACCCGGCTGGGGCCGCGGCGTAGAGTACGAAATGCAAATAGGCAACATTCAGACCTATCTCTTTCCCCTTCCCGAAAGGACATCCTATGAAGCTGACCGCAACCGTAGTCGCTACCGCCCTGACCCTGTCCTGCGCCGGCGCGCTGGCGGCCGAACCGACCGAGAAAGATGCGATCGCCATGGCCGAGCGTGGCGCCTCGATGGTCAAGGCCAAGGGCAAGGAAGAAGTCATGAAACGCATCACGGCCAAGGACCCGGAATTCGTCCAGGGCTCGCTGTACATCGACATGCGCGACGTCAAGACCGGCATCGTGCTGGCTCACCCGTACAACCCGTCGATCGTCGGCAAGGATTTGACGGACGTGCCCGATGCGAACGGCAAGAAATACCGCCGCGAGATCATCGAACTGGCCGCCGCCAAGGGCAAGGGCTGGGTCGACTACCAGTACAAGAATCCGACCACGGGCAAGATCGAGCCGAAGACGACGTACATCCTGCTTGTCGACGGCGTCGTGCTCGAGGCCGGGCTATACAAGAAGCAATAGGACGTGCACGCGGGCGGCATGGCCGCGTTCGGTGTTCGAGCGGGCGGCATGCCCGCGTTCTTTTTTAAGCGGGAGCGCAACATGCTGAAAAAACTGAGGATCGGTCCGAAGCTGCTGCTGGCGC
Source organism: Massilia sp. CT11-108 (assembly GCF_047302915.1). Classification (NCBI taxonomy): domain Bacteria; kingdom Pseudomonadati; phylum Pseudomonadota; class Betaproteobacteria; order Burkholderiales; family Oxalobacteraceae; genus Massilia; species Massilia sp. CT11-108. The sequence continues at coordinate 6,661 of NZ_JBKYMO010000277.1, forward strand.
CCGGCATGGTGCTGGTGCTGCTCTTGATGCTGTCCGGTGCCGCCTGGTACGGGATGGTGCGCCAGAACGCGTCGCTGGAAAACATGGTGCAGGTCCGCGCGGCGCGCCTGAAAAACGTGGCCGACGTGGCCGGCGACGCCAAGTACGTCCACGCCAACGCTTATCAACTGCTGGCCTGGATCAACGGCAGCTTCGCCAAGAACCGCCTCGACGCGCTGATCGCCGACATCGGCAAGCGCCACGCCGCCGTGCAGGCGCAGTTGCAGGAACTCGCGCGCACGACCGACGGCGCGGAACGCAAGCCCGTCGACGCGTCGCTGGCCGCGCTGGCGGCCTACCGCAAGGCGGTGCAGGAGACCATCGAGATGGCGCAGGTCGACCAGTCGATCGCCACCAACTCGATGCAGAAGGCGGAAAAGGAATTCATGGTGCTGAACCAGCAGCTGGCCCAACTGGCCGCGCTGGAAAAGACGCTCAGCGAACAGGCCTATGCGGCCGCGCGCACGGAATTCCACAACCTGGGCACGTGGATGGCCATGCTGGTGCTGCTGTCGATCGCCGCGTCGCTGGCCGTCACCATGTTCGTGCGCCGCGCCATGCTGCGTGACATCGGGACCATCTCGGCCGTCATGGGCGAACTGGCCGAAGGCCGCCTGTGCGCGAGCGTCCACAACGACGGCCGCGACGAAATCGCCGATACGGCGCGCGCGCTCGACCAGACCATCGCCAACCTGAACACGACGCTGCGCAGCGTGCTCGATTCCGTGCGCTCGATCGACACGGCATCGAAGGAAATCGCCAGCGGCAACCTGGACCTGTCGACCCGCACCGAGCTGCAGGCCGGTTCCCTGCAGCAGACCGCGAGCGCGATGGAGACGCTGACCCAGGCCGTCAAGGGCAATGCGGACAACGCGCGCCTGGCGACGGAACTCGCGGCCGAGGCGGCGCGGCTGGCGGCC
>NZ_JBKYMO010000278.1:0-7557 GCF_047302915.1 Massilia sp. CT11-108
CCACGCCCGCATCCGGTTCGCCGCCCACGCCGTCAGGATCGCGCCCGTCAGCAGCACGAGCCGCGTATCCACGATGGAGGCATGCATGAAAAAAGCGGTTCTTTTGCTGGTCTGTCTTGTTCCGGTCGCAGCGCTGGCGGCGGGTCGGGGATGCGGCGCGCAGGTCGCGTTCCGCTGGGTGCCCAAGGACGCGGATGCGCCGTCCGCGGGCACCGTGCGCGTCGTCGACGTGCGCTCGGCACGGACTGTGCAGGTGCTCGACGGCGTGACGAACCACTACGGCGACGACGGCGGGTTGTTCGCGCAGGACCTGAACAACGACGGCTGCCCGGACCTCGTCGTGACGAGCGACGTCGCACCGATCGGCAATACCAGCAGCACCGTGTACCTCTACGATCGCGTGCGCGGACGCTTCCTGTTCGACGAGGCGCTGTCCGCGATCGGCAACATCGGCGTCGACGGCCGCGATCCGAACTGCGTGACGGGCGACTGGAAAGGCGGGGCGGAAGATGTCGGCGGCGAGCGCTATTGCTGGCGCAAGGGACGGCTCGTCAAGACGAGCGAGTACAGCGTGCGGCCGCTGTACGACCGGGAAACCGGTGAGTTCTCGTGTTACGAGCACATCGACACGACGTATGCGGGCGGCCGGAAACGCGTGCGCAGGCATTGCACGAAGCGCTTCTGAGGCCGCCCGCTGCGCGGCTAGCGCGTCTCCGGCACGAGCGCCTTCAGGATCGGCTTCACGAACTCGTTCTTCTTGAAGTCGTACAGCACGAAGTCGCTGGAGAACTGCCAGTAGCCCCACGCGAAGCCATATTTCTCGGCCGTGCGCGCGACGGTCGACGTCCACAGCACGCGGTCGTCCATCGCGGCCTTGTCGTAGGCGCCGAATTCGCCGAGGAAGACGGGGCGGCCGCTCGCATCGCTCCATGCTTTTACGGCCGCGAAATCCTTGTCGATCTGCGCGATCTCGGCCGGCTTGCCGAAGCGGATGCCCGTCGTGGAGCGGATCGGCTCGTCGGCCCACGACGCGCCCTGGTGCGTGAACGGGAACGGGTCGTAGTAGTGGAACGTGGCGATGAGGTGTTTGTCGGCGGCCGGCAGCGCCAGGTCCTTCAGCGTGTCGCGGCTGTTCCAGCGCACGCCGCCGATGATGACGTTGCGCGTGGGGTTCGTCTTGCGCATGATGGCCAGCACCTGCGGGAAGCTGGCGTTCCACGTGGCCGCGTCGAACTGGCCGTGCGGCTCGTTGAGCAGTTCGAAGACGACCGTGTTCGGCTCATTGCGGTAGCGCTCCGCCAGCTGGCTCCAGACGGCCTTCAGCTTCGGCATGCAGGCGGCGACATCCTTCGAGCAGTCGTCGAAATCGTGTTCGTCGACGATCACGTTGAGGCCGTGCTTCGTGGCCGTCGCGACGACCCAGTCGAGGCGGTTCAGCCATTTCGGATCGAGGCGGTTCCGCGCGTCGAGGGCGCGGAACGCGAACAGCACGACGCGCACGGTCGAGAACCCGGCCGCCTTGATCTGCGCGAAGTGTTCCTCCTTGTAATTGCCGCTGGCGCCGTCCTGCCAGAACGGATCGTAGCCGATGACGTTGACGCCGCGGCCCAGTTGCCGGACCTGGTCGTGCGCGGCAATCTCCTTGAACTGCGACGTGGCCGGCGGCGGGTTGGGGGCGGGATCGTCGGCGAACGCGGCGTGCGCGACGAGGGTGAGCGTGACGGCGGCGGCGAGGCGCGGCAGCTTGAGCATGAAGAGTCTCCATCGTTATCGTTGTGTTCGTCGATGGTAGCGCTATCTCGTCCTCCTGCCAAGCATGTGACAACGAGACATTTCCAAAAACCGGGGTCAGAGCCCGGTTTTGGGAAATTGTTCAAAAACGGGCTCTGACCCCGGTTGGGTCAATCGGCCGCGTAGATGTTGTTGTCCTTCGTCTCGCGCACGAACAGGGTGCCGATGACGACGGTCGCGACCGCGATCACGATCGGATACCACAGGCCGTAGTAGATGTTGCCGTTGGCCGCGACGAGCGCGAAGGCGGTGGTCGGCAGCAGGCCCCCGAACCAGCCGTTGCCGATGTGGTAGGGCAGCGACATCGACGTGTAGCGGATGCGCGTCGGGAACATCTCGACGAGCATTGCGGCCACGGGGCCGTACACCATCGTCACGTACAGGACCAGCACGAACAGCAGCAGCACGATCATCGGCTTGTTGATCTGCGTGGGGTCGGCCTTCGCGGGATAGCCGGCGGCCTTGATGGCGGCGCCCAGGTCCTTCTTCAGCGCGGCCTCGCGGTCCTTGCTGGCCAGGTCGAAGTTCAGGCCGTCCGCGGTCATCGTCGCGTTGAACGACGGGTAGACCTTGTCGCCGACCTTGACGCTGGCGATGGTGCCGGCCGGCGCATCCTGGCGCGTGTAGCTGACCGAAGCCGCCGTCAGCTGCGCGGTGGCGATGTCGCACGACGACGGGAATTTCTTCGTGCCGGTGGCGTTGAACTGGAAGTGGCAGGACGCCGGATCGGCCACGACGACGACGGGCGAGTTGTTCAGCGCCGTCTCCAGCGCCGGGTTGCCGTAGTGCGTGAGGCCCTTGAAGATCGGGAAGTACGTCAGCGCGGCGATCAGGCAGCCGGCCATGATGATCGTCTTGCGGCCGATGCGGTCGGACAGCGAGCCGAAAAAGATGAAGAACGGCGTCGCCAGCGCGAGCGCGATCGCGATCAGGATGTTGGCCGTCGCGTCGTCGATCTTCAGCGTCTTGGTGAGGAAGAACAGCGCGTAGAACTGGCCCGTGTACCAGACGACGGCCTGGCCCATCACGACGCCCAGCAGCGCGAGCAGCGCGATCTTGCCGTTCTTCCAGGTCAGGAAGGCTTCGCTCAGCGGCGCCTTCGACGTGCGGCCCTCGGCCTTCATGCGCGCGAACGCGGGCGACTCGCTCATCGACATGCGGATCCACACCGACACGGCAAGCAGCAGCACGGAAACGAGGAACGGGATGCGCCAGCCCCACGCGTCGAACGCGGCGGTGTCCATGCCGGCACGCACGCCGGTGATCACGAGCAGCGACAGGAACAGGCCGAGCGTGGCCGTCGTCTGGATCCACGACGTGAAGAAGCCCCGGCGTCCGTCGGGCGCGTGTTCGGCGACGTACGTGGCGGCGCCGCCGTATTCGCCGCCCAGCGCGAGGCCTTGCAGGATCCGCAGCGTGACGAGGACGATGGGCGCCACGATGCCGATCGACGCATAGCCTGGCAGCAGGCCGACGATGAACGTGGAGCCGCCCATGATCATGATCGTGACGAGGAAGGTATACTTACGGCCGATCATGTCGCCAAGGCGGCCGAACACGAGTGCGCCGAACGGCCGCACGATGAAGCCGGCCGCGAAGGCGAGCAGCGCGAAGATGAACGAGGTGGTCGGATCGCCGATGAAGAACTGCTTGGCGATCACGGTCGCCAGCGAACCATACAGGTAAAAGTCGTACCATTCGAAGACGGTACCGAGCGAGGAGGCGAAGATGACCTTGCGCTCTTCCTTCGTGAGCCCAACGCCGGACGGCATGGATTTGCCGCCCGCGGCCATGCCGGGGTTGATTGCCATTGTGGTCTCCAGTCGTGTTTATTGTGTGCGCCGCCCGATGGCGCGGGCAGCCTGCTGACTGTGCGCCGGGAAGCTTACGGCACGCTTGCTGGAAACTTACGCGGGGCTTACAGTTGGGTCGGGGTCGTCGGGATCATCCGGCGAAGCGTCGCCCGGCGAGGCGTCGCCCGGCGCCTCATGCAGCCGCGCATACTTGTACGCTTCCGTCGACCGCTCCAGCGCGAGGCCCAGCGCCGTCGTCAGCTCGCCGCGCGACATGCCCTGTTCGAGCTGCTGGACGGCGAAGCTGTTGCGCAGGGTGCGCCCGCCCGCGCGGGACACGCCAATGCCGGCCCGCTCGAACGTCGCGCGTGTCTGCCGGTAGACGGTCGCCTTGTGCAGCGGCTCCCCTTCCAGGTTCGCGGGGAAGACCAGGTCTCCCGGAATCTCGAGCTCCGCCCGTTCCTTCAGCCATGCCGTCAGTTCGGCGACGCCGGCCCGCGGCAGCGTCGTCGTATGCTCGTAGCTCGTGCGGTGCTTCGCTTCCGGGGTGATGTCGAGCGTGATGGCGCCGTCGATGTCGGGCTGGCGGCCGACTTCGTCCAGCAGCAGGCCGATGGCTTCCGCCACGCGCAGGCCGGCGAGCGCCATCACGATCTGCATCGCGCGGTCGCGCCGGCGCTTCCAGCCGGCGTGGCACGCCATGTCTTCCGTACGGCCGGCGGGGAGGGCGGCCAGGAAGCGCTGCAGGTCGTCCGCGCTCAGCGCCGTCATCGGGGCGTCCTCGGCGAGGTGGGCGCGGTCCGTCGCGATGATGGCCTGGCGGGCAGGGTTCGGCGCGCGTTCCAGGTAGTCGAAGCAGCGCTCCAGCAGGCGCAGGTAGCGATAGGCGATCTTGCTGTTGAGGTCGCGCCGGCCGTCCTTGGCCAGCTCGATGAAGCGGCGCAGGTCGGCCGCGTTCACGGTCGACATCCTGAGACCGCGTTCGAGCATCCACGTGGCGAACTTGCCGAACATGAATCGGTAGATGGCGGCGGATTCCTTCGACACAGGCAGCGGTACGTCGCGCTGGCGGCTGGACGTGAGGACGAACTCCGGCGTGACGACGAAGGCGGCGAAGGCCTCGACGGGACGCTTGTCCCAGTCGGCGAGGGAAGGTGAATGGCTCATGGCCTCATCATACTGCAACTAACCGACTTGCGACGCGGGCGCTGGCCACTGCGGCCAGCAAGACTGTAGTTTCGGCAATATACTCGACGATCCTTACAACAACGCACACTCCAGGGGAGCACCATGTCCGACCATCCGCCCGAAGGTCTTCCAGCGTACCGTATCCTCACCGGCCCGGACGACGCGTCGTTTTGCCGCCGCGTGAGCGCGGCCCTCGAGCAGGGGTATCTGCTGTACGGCTCGCCCGCCGCCACCTTCAACGGCGAAACCGTCATCGTGGCACAGGCGGTCATCTGGCCCGGCACGCGGTCCTCGCTTGCGTAAGTGCAGCGGCCACCCAGGCGACGAAGGGGGCTGTTCCAAAATTATGCAACTAACCGACATGTGGCCCGCCACCAACCCAACCCCGCCACCAACGGGCGAGGGCGGGAGCGCCTTATCGCTCTTATAATAAGGGCGCGCCATCCCTCGGAACGGGACGTCGCGACAGTCCAAACTTGAACGCTACAAAGGAAATCCATGCTCAAGCACATCGTCATGTGGAAACTGAAAGACCACGCCGAAGGCGCCGACCGCGCCGCCAACGCCATCGAAATGAAGCGCCGCCTGGACGAATGCGCCACCATCGTCCCGGGCCAGATCAAGTTCGAAGTCGTCATCGCCCAGCCCGGCCTGGAAGCCACGTACGACGTCGTGCTGTATTCCGAGTTCGAGGACAAGGCCGCGCTCGACGCCTACATCAAGCATCCGGTGCACCAGGCGGTCGTGCCGTTCATCGGCGCGATCCGCGAGGGGCGCCAGTGCATGGACTATGAAGTCTGACGTGTGAAGTAACAACGACGGGGAGGGCCCCATGGAGAACTTTGCGGGACGGGTGGCCGTCATCACGGGCGCCGGCAGCGGACTCGGACGCGAGTTCGCCAACGAGGCGGCCCGGCTGGGCATGAAGCTGGTCCTGGCCGACGTCGATGCGCATGCACTGGAACAGGCGACCGACGCGCTGCAGGCCGGCGGCGCCGACGTGCTGGCGATGGTGTGCGACGTGCGCAAGGCCGCGCACGTCGAAGAGCTGGCCGATGCGGCGATGATCCGCTACGGCGGCGTGCACCTGTTGTTCAACAATGCCGGCGTCGGCACGGCGGGCCTGATCTGGGAACACACGGAAGCCGACTGGGAATGGGTGCTGGGCGTGAACCTGTGGGGCGTGATCCACGGCGTGCGCGTGTTCACGCCGCTGATGCTCGACGCCGCGCGCCGCGACCCCGGCTACGAAGGCCATATCGTGAACACGGCGTCGATGGCGGGGCTGCTGGTGCCACCCGTGATGGGCCCGTACAACGTGTCGAAGCACGCCGTCGTCGCGCTGTCGGAGACGTTGTACCACGACCTGCGCCTCGTCGATGCGGCAATCAATGCGTCGGTGCTGTGCCCGTATTTCGTGCCGACGGCGATCGCGCACTCGGCGCGGCACCGTCCCGGCGACCTCCGCCACGACGGGCCGCCGACGCCCAGCCAGCAGGCGGGCCAGGCGCTGCTGGAACAGGCCGTCGCGTCGGGCAAGATGACCGCGGCGGACGTGGCCCGCATCACGTTCGACGGTATCCGCCGGGGCGATTTCTATATCTTCACGCATCCGCAGGCGCTGCAGGGCGTGGTCCAGCGCATGGAGACCATCGTGCATGGCCTGCCGCCGGCCGATGCCTACGCGGCGACGCCGCAATTCACGGCCATGCTGAAGGCCGCGGTTCAGGGCGAGGGAAAGTAGGGCGGCACGTTCGCCGCGATGTGCGCGAATTCCGCCTTGATTGCCTTGCGCATGCTCTGCTCCTTGTTGTTACTGTAGAGCAACAAGATTAGCAGTGCGCTGCGGAAATTCCTGCCCCCATCCGAGGGGCAGTCCAATCAGGCCGCGGCCTGGTCGCAAGGTTTCAGGATGCGTTCGTGCAGCTCCGGTTCGGCACCGTCGTACATCTTGACGACGGTCGACGTGCGGGTGCCGTAACCGGGAATCTCGATGCAGACTGCGGACAGCTGCCGTTCCAGGTCGAGCGGCACGCCGGTGTGCGGGAGGCGCATGTCAGGCGCGCGCGTCGTGTCGGCGAGCATCTCGAAATACGCTTCTTCCGGCGCGCCCTGCAGCAGCAGGCTGGCGAACGTCGCTTTCGTGCGCACGACCTTGGGCCACGGCGCATCCAGCAGGCCGTTCGACACGCCGTAGATGCCCGGCTCAAGCGGCTTGCCGTTGCGCGGGTCGTCGCCCGCGTGGTTCGAGAACCAGACCATGCCGTCGCGGTCGCCCAGGATCAGGTTGAAGCCGTTGTAGGCGTCCGCATCCGGCGCGATACGGGCGAGGTAGGCCGGCGCATCCTCGTCGCCCTTGAGAAAATCGGCGACGAGGGCGCCGCGCGTGGGCGCATCCGTGCGCGAGTCGCTGGGAGAACGGACGTTCGTGAGGGCGGCGAATTTCGGGCCGCGCGGGCCGTCCTTCGTCACGCCCATCCAGCTGCCGCCGCCGCGCAGGTCGCGGCCCGCGATGATGTTCGGGGCGTCCGGCCACGGACCGGCCGGAGTGGCGGGACGATCATAGTATTCGTCGCGGTTGGCGCAGGCGACCAGCGGCAGGCCGGGGATCACGCGCCAGGCAAAGACGATCAGGCACATGTTGGAAGATCCGTAAAAATTTCGGCGCGGCGGGGACCTTCGATGAGGCCTTCGAATCCGGCGCTGCGGGCCGCGGCGTCGAGCCGCGCGGGAAAGGCGTCGTCCACGCCGGGGTAGACTTCCATCCAGGTCTGCAGGCCGTCGC
>NZ_JBKYMO010000279.1:0-7486 GCF_047302915.1 Massilia sp. CT11-108
GATCGACACGATGGCCGACGGCGGCTGCTTGTAGTTCATCGTGATATCCGTAATGTTCACATTACGGATCGGCTGCCTTCGCTCCTGCACTTTTTTTATCGCTTCTGACATTCCAGCACTCTTCCAAAATTTAAAGTTATGGGCCCGCCGGAACGCGTCCATGCGGCTCTCGCCGCAAAAAACTTGTCCGTGGGATACCTGTATTATCGCGAAATCTCACTATGCTGTCCAATATATGGATAATCTAGGATCCATACTTTTCACAGATACCGCATGGAACTCAGACATTTACGCTATTTCGTTGCCGTCGCCGAGGAAGGCAATATCACCCGCGCGGCGGAACGGCTCGGCATCGGCCAACCGCCGCTGAGCCAGCAGATCCACGCGCTGGAACGGGAGCTCGACGTGAAGCTGTTCCACCGCACCGGCCACGGCGTGGTGCCGACCGACGCCGGCAAGGCGCTGCTCGTCGACGCCAAGCGCCTGCTGGGCGACGTGGAGCACGCCACCCTGAACGCGCAGCGGGCCGGACGCGGCGAGACAGGCCATTTGCACCTCGGCTTCACCGCCTCCGCCGCGTTCCACCCGATCGTGCGCGCGTTGGTGCGCGAATTCCGCAATGCGTATCCCGGCGTCGGCCTCACGCTCACCGAAGGCACGACGGCGCACCTGCTGGCGCAACTCGAGGAAGGCCGGATCGACCTGGCCTTCCTGCGCCCGGGCGTGCACTCGTTCGCCGGCGTCGTCCTGCAGGACATCGCGAGCGAGTCGATGAAGGCCGTGCTGCCGGTCACGCATCCGCTCGCGCAGCGCGCGCGGATCCCGCTGTCCGCGCTGGCGCAGGAACCGTTCGTGCTGATTCCCCGCGCGGCCAGCCCGATGCTGCACGACGAGATCGTGTCGGCCTGCCGCCACGCGGGCTTCGAGCCGATGCCGGGCCAGCAGGCGCCGCAGCTGTCCACCGTCGTCAGCCTCGTCGCGGCGGAATTCGGCGTGTCGATCGTGCCGGCGTCCGTCAGCCAGTTCCACGCCGAAGGGGTGACGTACGTGGACATCGCGGATGCAAAAGTCCGCTCGAAGCTGGCGCTCGCGTCGCTCGAAGGGAATTCGTCGACCAAGGTCGGCAACTTCCTGGATATCGCCCGCCAGGCGGCGGGCACGCGCAGGTAGGTCAGCCCACCTGCGCCGCGATCCGCGCCGCGCTTTCCGGGTCCGTCTGCCGGATCGCCTCGACGAACACGTCCAGCGACGACCCGCACGCGAACACGAGCACGTCCCCGCGGCGGCACAGCGACAGGCCCAGGCGGATCGCCTCGCCCACGTCCAGTTCGCGGTGCAGGGTATCCGTCTTGCCGACGACTTCCTCGGCGCCCTGCAGGATCAGGTCGACAGCGCCGCCGTACGGGCGCCCGCGGCTCGACGATTCGTACACGACCAGTTCGTCGAAGCGCCCGGCGCACACGCGGCCCACTTCCAGCAGGTCGGCGTCGCGCCGGTCGCCCGGTGCCGTCACGATGCCCACCAGCTGGCCGGGCAGCAGCGAGCGCGCCATCTCGGCCAGCGCGGCATACGCGGCCGGATTGTGCGCGTAATCGACGATGACCGTCACGCCGCGCACGTCGAACACGTTCGTGCGCAGCGGGTTCGTCTTGCCGTCGCTGACGAACGTCGACAGCCCCGTCGCGATCTGCAGGTTGCTGAAGCCGGCCGCCATCAGGCCCGCCGCCGCCGCGAGACCGTTGGCGATGTTGTAGCGCGCGCGGCCGCCCAGGGCGATCGGCATCGCTTCCACGCGCACTAGCTCCTGGTGGTAAGTGGCATCCGCCACGACGATCGAATTGTCCTGGAAGTAGACCGCGCGGCCGCCCTCTTCCAGGTGGCGCAGCAGCACGGGACTGTCCGCCTCCATCGCAAAGTACACGATCTCCACGTCCGGATGGACGCGGCGCGCCATCGCCACGCACAACGGGTCCTCGGCGTTCAGCACGACGGCGCGGCTGGCCGCCAGCGGCACCACGGCCTTCACCTGCGCGAGGTCTTCGATCGTGTCGACGCCGTCCAGGCCCAGGTGGTCGGGCGATACGTTCAGCACCATGCCGATGTCGCAGCGGTCGAAGGCGAGGCCGCGTTTCAGGATGCCGCCGCGCGCGGTCTCCAGCACGGCGAACTCCACGTCCGGAGACGCGAGCACCGTGCGCGCCGACCAGTAGCCCGTGCAATCGCCCTTCGTGACTTCCTTGCCGGCGATGTAGACGCCGTGCGTCGTCGTCACGCCCGTGACCTTGCCCGCGAGGCGCACCGTGTGCGCCATCAGCAAGGTGGTCGTCGTCTTGCCGTTCGTGCCCGTGCACGCGATGATCGGGATGCGCCCGTCCGACTCGCCCATCAGGCCCTGGACGATGGCGTCGCCCGCATCGCGCGGCGTGCCGCCGCTGGGATGCTGGTGCATGCGGATGCCGGGTGCCGCGTTGACTTCGATGACGGCGCCGCCCTGGTCCGCCAGCGGCTGGGCGATGTCGCGGCAGACGATGTCGATACCGGCCACGTCCAGGCCGATCTTCGCGGCCGCGCGTACGCACAGGCGGCGCGTGGATTCCGGCAGCAGGTCCGTCACGTCTTCGGCCGTGCCGCCCGTGGACAGGTTCGCGTTCCCGCGCAAATACACCGTCGTGCCGGCGGCAGGCACGGTGTCCGGGACGAGGTCCTGGCGCCGCAGCAGGTCTTCCGCATGGGCGTCCAGCGCAATCTGCGTGAGGATGTTCGTGTGGCCCGCGCCGCGCGCCGGATTGCGGTTCTCGAGATCGACGAGTTCGCGCACCGTGTGCGTGCCGTCGCCCACGACGTGCGCGGGCCGCCGCAGCGACGCCGCCGCCACCTTGCCGCCCGCGACGAGCACGCGGTAGTCCGCGCCTTCGATGAAGCGTTCGACGATGATGTGGCGGCCGAACTTGCGCGCGTACGCGTAGGCCTGCTCGACTTCTTCATCCGTGCGGCACGCGACCGTGACGCCCTTGCCCTGGTTCGCGTCCAGCGGTTTTACGGTCACCGGCGCGTTCAGCTTATTTGCCATGTGATGGGCGACGCGCAGCGCGTCTTCGACAGTCGTCACCGTCTCGCCCTGCGGCACCGGAACGCCCGCCTCGTGCAACAGCTGCTTGGTGAGCTGCTTGTCGCTGGCGATGCGCACGGCGATGGTGCCCGTGTCGCCCGTGATCGTCGCCTGGACGCGCTTCTGCTTCACGCCCCAGCCCAGCTGGAACAGGTTCGCGTCTTCCGTGATGCGCGTGACGGGAATGCCCCGCTCCTGCGCGGCGGCCAGCACGGCGGCCGTGCTCGTACCGATCGCGTAGTGCTCCGCGATCTCGCGCAACTCTTCCAGGCGCGGCGCCAGGTCGAATGCGTGGCCGTGCGCGAGCGTGTCGACGATGTCCACCGCCAGCGCGAACGCCGGCTGCGCGACCTTTTCGAGCTGGTAGGCGCAGACGATGCGGTACTGGCCCGGCTCGCCCGTCACGGGACGCGTGCGCCCGAACGCGACGGGCGCGCCCGCGAGGCATTGCAGGCCCAGGGTCACATGCTCGATCACGCGCGCGAGATACGTGCCCTCGCGCAGGCGCTGGGCGAAGCCGCCCGGCTGGCCCGTCGGAACGAGGTAGTCCGCGAGCGATGGCAACAGGGCCAGCAGCGCCTCGTTGAATTGCGGGAGGTCGCGGGTCGAGACGCCGTACAGATCGTCCAGGTCGAGCACGGACAGCAGGCAGGGGGTGGCGGCGTGGATGTTCGGTCCGCGCAAGAAGCGTTGTTCGAGTATGTGCACAGGAATCCCTTGTTTGTCGGGCGGCGCGGCGCGCACGGGCGCGCCGCTGCGTTCATTTCAAGCGTCCAGCAGCTGCGAATACATCCGCGTGGCCATCAGGCCGATCGCCGTGTGGTGCACGGACGGCGACATCAGCTGCGCCAGCATCGCCATCGCCTCAGGCTTGCCGGCGGCCGCCGCCACGCGCTGCTCCAGCTGGTGCAGTTCGGAGTCGCCGCCGCTGCCCGCGGGGCGGCGGCGGATCAGGCCCCGCTCCGGATAACCGCTGCGCTGCGCATGCTGCGTGAGGCTGTCGAGCGTGCGCTGGCGGGCGCGGTGGCTCAGCACGCGGGTCGTGCGCGCGGCGGCGCTGGCGTCGCGCGGCGTCGTGATCCAGTCGCGCAGCACCTGCTGCTCGTAGCTCGAGAACACACCGAACATCTCCGCCCGCTCGCCCTGGATCAGGCGCCAGAAGCGGCTCTGCTCCACCTCTTCGCCGCGTTGGATCCAGCCGGATTCCTCCAGCTTCGTGAGGAAGTCGGGGATCTGCTGCGGATCGCCGAGCCAGTCGTTGACGGAGCGGCCGGCCACGCGGCAGTAATCCGAGTGCATGTTCTTGCCGATGGCTGCCTTGGCGCCGAAGATCTCGACCAGTTCGGCTTCGAGGTCGAAGGCGCCGATGACGGAGGTCGTGCACGCGCCCAGGTCGTTCAGGCGGTAGCCGTCCAGCACGCGCTGGAAGAACGCGGCCGGGTCGCCCGACTGCGCCATCAGGTGGCGCAGCGCCTGCACGGCCTTGTGCGCGTGGCCGCTGCCGGCATTGTCCACGGTGACGTGCAGCGTGAAGTAATACGGGTCGATCCCGAGTTCGTTCAATTCGTAGGACGTGATCAGCAAATGCAGCGGCAGTTGTTCGTAGCCGAGGTTGTAGCCCACCACTTCCGGCACGAAGGCGTCGGCGTTGTACGCGAGCGCGAGCTGGATGGCGCCCTGCACGAAGTGGTCCGCCGGCAGCGTCTCCCAGTGTTCGCAGCCGTGCGCCGCGAGCAGGCGGCGGTACAGCGTGACGTGGTTCTTGTCCGGCACGCCGTCGCCCAGCTCCTCGAGATAGGTCTTGATCAGGGGATGGAAGTCCGGATTCTCCCAGCGCGACAGGGTGCCGTACAGCCAGGCGCCGTCGACGAGCTTCGTGGGCGCGACGCCCTTCAGGAAGTACAGCGCATGCGACTTGTTCGTGAAATAGCGGCGCGGCGCGCCATTCTTGCGCGCGGCGAGGTATTCGCGGTACGCGATGCCGACCGATTCGGCACGGCCCTGGATCCAGCCCTGCAGCTGCCACACCGCATCCGGCAGTTCGCACGGTTCGGCGCGCGCGACTTCGATCTGTGCCGCGAGGAACGCGCGGGACGCCTCGAGGGCCGCGGCCGGGTTGTCCATCAGCGCGAAGTACAAGTCCCTGGCGGACGATACCTGGACCGGGCGGGTGTCCCGGCCTGCCGCGCGGGCCGGGCTGTCGACGACAAAAGTGGAGGTCATAACAAATCTTTTGGTAAATGTTCTACCAAGATTATGCGGACCCGGCCAACTTGGCGTAATCGGTACGCTTCCCTCCAGGATGTCGGACAGGGATTACAAAAAATATATCGTTGCAGAATTAAAAAGCGGCGCCGCAGCGCCGCTTTATCGAAGTGCAGTCCGGTTACGGCTGCGTCACGCCACTCAGCAGGGAGCGCGAACGGGCATAACCGAAATACACCAGCAGGCCCAGCACCAGCCAGATGAGGAACGCCACCCACGTGATCGCGGACAGGAACGACATCAGCGCCAGGCAGAACACGACGGCGATGCCCGGCACGATGGGCACGCCCGGGCAGCGGAACGCCCGCTTCAGGTCCGGCCGCTTCTTGCGCAGGACGATGACGGCGACGGAGACGAGGCAGAACGCGGCCAGCGTGCCGATGTTGACGAGCTCTGCCAGCACGTTCAGCGGCACGAACGCGGCGATCAGGCCGAACAGGATGCCGACCACCCACGTCGCGAAGAACGGGGTGCCGAATTTCGGGTGCACGGTGGACAGCTTCGCCGGCAGCAGGCCGTCGCGCGACATCGCGTAGATGATGCGGGTCTGGCCATAGGCCATCACCAGGATCACGGTGGTCATGCCGAGGATCGCGCCCAGGTCGATCCAGCCGGCGAACCAGTTTTCGCCCGCGTGCTGCAGGGCCAGCGAGACCGGGTGGTCGATGCCCTTGAACATCTGGAACGGGACGATGCCGGTCATGATGGCGGCGACGATCACGTACAGGATCGTGCAGATGGCCAGCGAGCCGATGATGCCGATCGGGAGGTCGCGTTCCGGACGCTTGACTTCCTCGGCGGCCGACGTGACGGCGTCGAAGCCGATGAACGCGAAGAACACGACTGCTGCGGCGCTCATGATGCCCGTGCCGCCGAACGGCGCGAACGGATGCCAGTTGGCCGGCGTGACGTGCTTGAAGCCGACGGCGATGAACAGCAGCACGACGATCATCTTGATGACGACCATGACGTTGTTGACGCGGGCCGATTCGCGCACGCCGTACGACAGCATCGCGGTCAGCACGAGCATGATGACCAGCGCCGGCAGGTTCATCACGCTGTGCACGCCCGGCACCGCGCCCGGGGCGGCGGACAGGATCTCGGGAATGGTGATGCCGAAGCCGCCCATCAGCGACTGGAAATAGCCGGACCAGCCGACGGCCACCGCCGACGTCGCCAGCCCGTATTCGAGCAGGAGGTCCCAGCCGATCATCCAGGCGACGAGTTCGCCGAGGACGACATAGCTGTAGGTATAGATCGAACCGGCGATCGGCACGGTCGACGCGAACTCCGCGTAGCACATGGCCGCGAAGCCGCACGCGATGGCGGCGACGATGAACGACACCGTCAACGCCGGACCGGCCGTCAACGCGCCGGTACCGGTCAGCACGAAGATACCGGTGCCGACGATCGCCCCGATGCCCATGAGGATGAGGTCGGTTGGCCCCAGCACTTTCTTCAGCCCGCCCGGGGTACGGGAGGCTGCGACCATGTTGTCGAGATTCTTGGTTCTGAAAAGACTCACTGCTTTCTCCAATCGATAGTAGATAGATCCCGGTCCCTGATTGTTATGTGCGGCGGGCAGGCGATAACCTGCACATACATCCGCCGAAGGGGGTCTCCTCCTGGGCTCGGGCCGCCGGGACTGGCATGCAAGAACAATGCCGGTCGCCAGCCTGGCGGCGTCACATTATCGCCATTCTGTTATCCAGAATCAAAGGAAATACTCAATATTTCAAGGTGTAGAAGCTGGGAAACCGCAAAAAACGGCCAGGAACGCTTAGCGCAGCGTGCAAATGAGGAGTTCCGGATCGGCATTCAGCCGCAGCGGAATGCCGGAACAGCCGACGCCGCGGCTGACGATCAGCGGGCCGTTGCCGGGCACGTCGTAGCGGCCGTAGCAGAAATCGCGCGAACACGGTCCGCTGGGATGGAACAGCGGCGCACCATCCGGGAGCGCGATCTGGCCGCCGTGGGTGTGGCCGGCGAAGGCGACGTCGAAGCGCTGGCGCTCCAGGCGGTACAACCCGTCGGGGGAATGCGTGAGGTAGATCCGGACGGCGCCCGCGCCGGCGAACGTGGCGCCGGCCGACGGCGCCCCGGTCCACGGAT
>NZ_JBKYMO010000280.1:0-7462 GCF_047302915.1 Massilia sp. CT11-108
CCCACGCCGCGATCCCGCCGTCGAGCAGGCGGACGTCGGCGACGCCCGCGTACAGCAGCAGGTGCGCGACGCGCGCCGCCGCGAGGATGTTGCGGCCATACAGGACGACGGTGGTGTCGTGGCGTATGCCGTGGGCGAGCAGCACCCGCCGGAGTTCGGCGTCGGGGACCTTGTTCCACAACGGTCCGTGTTCGAACCACGTCGTGTCGAGGTAGCCGGCCCCGGGGAGATGGCCGGCCGTGTAGGTATCCTGCGCGTCGCATCCCGCTTCGAACACCCGCGAGCCACTGCCGGCGAGCGACATCACCCACGCGGGCGTGACGAGATGACGCCAGCGGGGCAGGTCGCGGCGCAAGCCGAAAAGAGGGATGCTGTTCAAGGGCGGAGGCAGAGGGAAGTGGCCGGAGGCCGTATGGTACAGGACCCGACGTCAAGTTTGATTGGTGATGAGGAACCGCGCGGCGAAGCTGGCCGCGCTGACGGGCGGCGACACGACGAAGCCCTGGATCTCGTGGCAGCCCTCGACGCGCAGGAACTCGAGCTGCTCTTCCGACTCGACGCCTTCGGCGATGACTTGCAGGTTCAGGTTCGCGGCCATCGCCAGGATCGCGCGCACGATCGCGCGGTCGCCCGCGTTGCGCGGCAGGTCGCGCACGAAGCTCTGGTCGACCTTGAGGCGGTCGACGGGCAGCTGCTTCAGGTAGGACAGCGACGAGTAGCCCGTGCCGAAATCGTCGACCGCCAGTTCCACGCCCATGCTCTTGATCAGGTGCAGCTTGCCGATCGCGTCGAGGGTGTCGGCGACGAACGCGCCTTCCGTGATCTCCAGTTCGAGCCGGTGCGGCGGCAGGCCGGACAGGACCAGCGCAGACCGCACCTGGTCGACGAAATCGGCCTGGCGCAGCTGGACGACGGACACGTTGACGGCGATGCGCAGCGGCACGGCGGTCCGGCCCCAGTCGGCCGCCTGGCAGCAGGCGGCGCGCAGCACCCAGTTGCCGAGCGCGACGATGAAGCCGCTTTCCTCGGCGACGTGGATGAACTCCTGCGTGGGCACCATGCCCCGGCCGGGGCGGTCCCAGCGCACGAGGGCCTCGGCACCGACGATACGGCCGTCCGCCAGCGAGCGCTGCGGCTGGTAGAACAGCTGGAACTCGCCGCCGTCGATCGCGTGGCGCAGGCCCGTTTCCAGGTCCATCCGGTGCTCGACCTGGCGCGCCATCGAGCTGTCGAAGAATTGCCAGCCGTTGCGGCCGGAGGCCTTGGCCCGGTACAGCGCGGTGTCGGCGCTGCGCACGAGGGCCTGGTAGTCCAGGCCGTCCTGCGGATACAGCGCGATGCCCATGCTGAGGGTGACGTACAGCTCGTGGCCGTCGAGCGCGATCTTGTCGGCGCAGGCCGCGTGGATGCGTTCGGCCAGGTGTTCGGCCTTGAGGGCGAGCCGGTGGCCGCCCTCGACGGCGATCGCGAATTCATCGCCGCCCATCCGCGCCAGCATGTCGGTTGGGCCGATGCAGTCGCGCAGGCGCTCGCCGATCCGCACGAGCACCTGGTCGCCGTGTTCGTGGCCGAGCGTGTCGTTGAGCGTGTTGAAGTTGTCGAGGTCGATCAGGACGAGCGCGACCATCGTCTTGTTGCGTTCCGCGAGCGCCAGTGCATGGTTGACGTGGTCGACGAAGGCGCGCCGGTTCGGCAGCCGGGTCAGCGGATCGACGTGGACCGCCTGGAATAGTTGCAGCTCCGACTGTTTCTGGCGCGTGACGTCGACCGTGACGCCGCGCACCTGCAGGTGTCCCGTCCCCGACCCGGCCAGCATGACGTTGCTGAGCAGCCAGATCTCCCTGCCGTCCGGCGTCATGAGGTGATGCTCGACCGGCTTGAGCAGGCCCGGTCCGTCCATGTCCAGCACGGGCTCGACGGTCTTGCCGTCCGGCGTCGTGCAGAGGCGGTCGCGCCAGAACGCGGGGTCCCGGATCCACTCGCCGGCCTTGTAGCCCGAGATGGCTTCGGCGTTGCCGCTGACGTAGGTGAAGTGGAACGCCGGCAGTTCCGCCTCCCAGACGACGCCGTCGATGCCGTCGACCAGCTCCTGGAACCGGCGGTGCGCCGTGTCCAGCTGGGCGTTGCGGCGGGTGAGGTTGTGTTGTGTTTCCTCGAGGTCGGCCAGGCGCAGCCACAGGAAGCGCAGCAATCCCAGCAGCAGCAAGGTGGACACGGCGCCGATGGCGGCCACTTCCCAGCTGCGCACGGCCCATGGGCGCAGCACCTCGGCGCGGGCGACGCTCGCCACCGCGACGACGTCCGATTCGGGCAGGCTCGCATAGCCGATCAGGCGCGGCCGGCCGTCGACCATGCTGCGTTCCGTTTCGTACACGCCGGACGGTGCCTCGGCCAGTTTGCGGAACAGGCCCGTCGTCGCCACGTTGCGGTCCATGACGTCGGCCCCGAGCGGTGTTTCCATGATCACCCAGCCGTCGCGCCGCAGCAGCATGAGGCGGCTGCTGTCGCCCAGCCGCAGGGTGCGGTAAAAGCGGTCGAAATAGGCCATGTCGACGCCGAAGCCGCCGATCATCTTCAGCGAGCCGTCCGGATGGTCGACCCGGCGCGCGACGGGGATCGTCCATTTGCCGCTGGTGCGGGAGCGGATCGAGCGGGCGACATGCATGCCGCGGCCGGGGTGGGAGGAGAGGTAGATGTAGTATTCGCGGTCGCGGCTGTCGATGGGCTGCAGCGGATACGTGGTGCTGCTGGCGCGCAGCCAGCCGTCGGGACCGATCAGGTTCAGGCTGGCGGCCTGCGGCGCCCCGTCCATCGCGGCGGCCAGGATGTCGTGGAGGTCGCGCTCGTCGGCGGGGGAGAGCAAGAGGCCGCGCCGGTCGATCTCGTCGAGCGCCCAGCGCAGGCGGGTGTCCGCTTCGCCGAAGGTGCGCAGGGCATGTTCGTCGAGCGTGGCGGCGATGTTGCGCATGTCCGATCCGGCCTGCGCGAGCGTGGAGCGGCGGTCCATGACGATCGCGGTCCCGGCCGACAGGATGTAGAGCAATGGCAGGATCAGCGCGAACAGCACCAGGCCGCGCCGCAGCTTGCGGATCGAGTTCAAGGCCATCGTCGTCCCTCCCCGTGGGATAGCACAGCCTGTAAATATCATACACGCCGCCCATGAAAAAAGGCTCCCGTCGGGAGCCTTTCTTTTGTGTCAACCCGCGCCTCAGACGGCGACGGTATCCGCCACGTCGCGGAACTCGCTGATCTGGTCGAAGTTCATGTAGCGGTAGATCTGGTCGGCGTTCTCGTTGATCACGCCGATATGCGCCATGTACTCTTCGCGGGTCGGGATCTTGCCCAGCGTGGAGCAGACCGCGGCCAGTTCGGCCGAACCCAGGTACACGCGGGTGTCGATGCCGAGGCGGTTCGGGAAGTTGCGCGTCGACGTCGACATCACGGTCGCACCCTTGCGGATCTGCGCCTGGTTACCCATGCACAGCGAGCAGCCCGGCATTTCCATGCGCGCGCCGGTGCGGCCCAAGGTGCCGTAGTGGCCTTCGGCCGTCAGCACCTGCTGGTCCATCTTGGTCGGCGGGGCGACCCACAGGCGGACCGGGATGTCGGTCTTGCCTTCCAGGAGTTTCGAGGCGGCGCGGAAGTGGCCGATGTTGGTCATGCACGAGCCGACGAACACGTCGTCGATCTTGTCGCCGGCGACGTCGGACAGCGTCTTGACGTCGTCCGGATCGTTCGGGCAGGCGACGATCGGTTCATGGATGTCGGCCAGGTCGATCTCGATGACGGCGGCGTACTCGGCATCCGCGTCCGGTGCCAGCAGGTCCGGCTTGGCCAGCCAGGCTTCCATGGCCTTGATGCGGCGCTCCAGCGTGCGGCGGTCCAGGTAGCCGTTCGCGATCATCCACTTCATCAGCGTGATGTTCGAGGTCATGTACTCGATGATCGGTGCCTTGTCCAGGTGGACCGTGCAGCCGGCGGCCGAGCGCTCTGCCGACGCGTCGGACAGTTCGAACGCCTGTTCGACCTTCAGGTTCGGCAGGCCTTCGATTTCCAGGATGCGGCCGGAGAAGATGTTCTTCTTGCCCTTCTTGTCGACGGTCAGCAGGCCTTGCTGGATCGCGTACAGCGGGATCGCGTTGACCAGGTCACGCAGCGTGACGCCCGGCTTCATCTCGCCCTTGAAGCGGACCAGCACCGATTCCGGCATGTCCAGCGGCATGACGCCGGTGGCGGCCGCGAAGGCGACCAGGCCCGAGCCGGCCGGGAACGAGATACCGATCGGGAAGCGGGTGTGCGAGTCGCCGCCGGTGCCGACGGTGTCCGGCAGCAGCAGGCGGTTCAGCCACGAGTGGATCACACCGTCGCCCGGACGCAGCGCCACGCCGCCGCGGTTCTCGATGAACGTCGGCAGTTCCTTGTGCATCTTGACGTCGACCAGCTTCGGATACGCGGCCGTGTGGCAGAACGATTGCATCACGAGGTCGGCCGAGAAGCCCAGGCAGGCCAGGTCCTTCAGCTCGTCGCGGGTCATCGGACCGGTGGTGTCCTGGGAGCCGACGGTGGTCATCTTCGGTTCGCAGTACGTGCCCGGGCGGATGCCCTGGCCTTCCGGCAGGCCGCACGCGCGGCCGACCATCTTCTGCGCCAGCGAGAAGCCGCGACCGGAATCGATCGGGTTCTGCGGCAGGCGGAACAGCGTCGACGGCGCGAGGCCCAGCGCTTCGCGCGCCTTGGCGGTCAGGCCGCGGCCGATGATCAGCGGGATGCGGCCGCCGGCGCGCACTTCGTCGAACAGCACGTCGGACTTGACCTTGAACTCGGCGATCGTTGCGCCGTTCTTCAGGGCCTTGCCGTCGTACGGACGCAGTTCGATGACGTCGCCCATTTCCATGTTCGACACGTCGACTTCGATCGGCAGGGCGCCGGCGTCTTCCATCGTGTTGTAGAAGATCGGGGCGATCTTGGTGCCGAGGCACACGCCGCCGAAGCGCTTGTTCGGGATGAACGGGATGTCTTCGCCCGTGAACCACAGCACCGAGTTGGTGGCGGACTTACGCGAGGAGCCCGTGCCGACCACGTCGCCGACGTAGGCGACCAGGTGGCCCTTGGCCTTCAGTGCCTCGATCTGCTTGATCGGGCCGATCTTGCCCGGCTCTTCCGGGTTGATGCCCGGACGCGGGTTCTTCAGCATCGCCAGCGCGTGCAGCGGGATGTCCGGGCGGGTGGTCGCGTCCGGAGCGGGCGACAGGTCGTCGGTGTTGGTCTCGCCGGACACCTTGAAGACGGTGAGGGTCATGCTTTCCGGGACGGCCGGACGCGACGTGAACCATTCGGCGTCGGCCCACGACTGGATCACTTCCTTGGCGTTGGCGCTGCCCTTGTCGGCCAGTTCCTTGACGTCGTGGAAGTAGTCGAACATCAGCAGGGTCTTTTTCAGGCCCTCGGCGGCGACCTTGCCGACGACGGCGTCGTCCAGCAGGTCGATCATCGGCTTGATGTTGAAGCCGCCGAGCATCGTGCCCAGCAGGCGCGTCGCCAGTTCGCGCGAGATCAGCGGGCTGGTTTCCTCGCCGCGGGCGATCTTGTTCAGGAACGCGGCCTTGACCTTGGCCGCGTCGTCCACGCCCGCCGGGACGCGGTTCGTGATCAGGTCGACCAGGAAGTCTTCTTCGCCCGCCGGCGGATTCTTCAGGAGTTCGACCAGGTCCGTGGTCTGGGCTGCGGACAGGGGCAGCGGGGGCACGCCGAGGGCGGCGCGTTCGGCGACATGGGTGCGGTATGCGGCTAACATGGGAAGCTCTTTCAGTCGTTTTGAAAATCAGGACAGCGGTTGCTGGCCCGGTACTGCCGATATTGTATCTCAAGTCTTCTATAAGACATAAGACGCAACTCGGTTAGCCGTGAAAGCTGCCCGGAAGTGTGGCGCCGGACCGTCAGGTGAGGGGCGTATCGACCTTCTTCAGCGTGCGCAGCACGAAGCTGGACTTGCTATGGCGGATGCCCGGGATGTTGTAAATGCGCTCGCGCAGCAGCCGTTCGTAGTCGCGCGTGTCCTTCACGGCGATGCGGATGAAGTAATCGTAGTCGCCCGAGATCAGCGCGGCTTCCAGCACTTCCGGGATCGATTCGAGCGCCTGGCCGAATTTGTACAGCGTCTCCTCGCTGTGACTGTCCAGCGTCACCTGGACGATCACCGTGTCGTTGTAGCCGAGGCTCGCCAGGTCGACTTTCACCGTGTACGCCTCCAGCAGGCCGCTGTCCGTCATGCGCTTGATGCGGTTCCAGCACGACGTCGTCGACAGGTTCACGGCGCTGCTGATCTCCTGCAGCGGCGTGCGCGAGTCCTTCAGCAGGATGGCCAGGATCCGCAGATCGACTGAATCGTAGATTTTTCTCTGATCTTCCATGATGGGTGAAAATTTTTCAGGATACGGTGAGATTATAGCGAAAATCATGAAGCACTTTCGGCGATAAGGTCGATAAAATTCAGGGATGAAAACACTTCCTCCCCTGACCGCCGCCCGCGTGCTGGTCGACACGCTGGTGGACTGCGGCGTCGACACCGTGTTCGGCTATCCCGGCGGCGCCGTGCTGCCGCTGTACGACGCACTCGCCCTCGACCGGCGCATCCGCCACATCCTCGTCCGCCATGAACAGGCGGCCGTCCATGCTGCCCAGGGGTATGCGCGTTCGACCGGGCGGCTCGGCGTCGTCTTCGTGACGTCCGGCCCCGGTGTCGCGAATACGACGTCCGGCCTGCTCGATGCGCTCAGCGATTCGGTTCCCGTGCTGTGCGTCAGCGGCCAGGTCGCGACCGGTGCGATCGGCACCAACGCGTTCCAGGAATGCGACGCGCTCGGCATCACGCGCACGGTCACGAAGTGGAATACGCAGGTGCGCGACGCCGGTGCCGTCGCGGCCACGATCCGGACCGCGGTCGCGACGGCGCTGGGCGGCCGGCCGGGGCCCGTGCTGGTCGACGTGCCGAAGGATATCCAGGCGGCCGAGGTGGCGGCCGCGCCCTCCGGTTCGTCCGCCGACGCTGTCCGGTCAAGCGTGCCGCGCGCCGCGCTCGAACAGGCCGCGCACCTGATCCGGCACGCGCGCCGGCCCGTGTTCTACGGCGGCGGAGGTCTCATCAACGCGGGCGACGCCGCCTGCGCCGCATTCGCCCGTCTCGTGCGCTGGAAGGATGCGCCGTGCACCCTGACGCTGATGGGGCTGGGCGCGTTTCCCGCGTCGGACCCGCGCTGGCTCGGCATGCTGGGCATGCACGGCACGCTGGAAGCGAACCTCGCGATGCACGAGGCGGATCTCGTCGTGTGCGTGGGCGCGCGCTTCGACGACCGCGTCACGGGCCACCTCGCGCATTTCTGTCCGGAGGCGCGCATCGTCCACGTCGACGTCGATCCCGCGTCGATCGGCAAGGTCGTGCGCACGGACGTGGGCCTGGTGGGCG
>NZ_JBKYMO010000281.1:0-7442 GCF_047302915.1 Massilia sp. CT11-108
CACAGGTTGCCGCCCGCGATCTCGGCCGCCACCTGCGCGGCGCGGGCCGGTTCGCCGCCCAGGCGCCGGAACAGGATGCGCGCGCACAACGTGCCGGCGACGATGCTGAAGACGAGCGTGGCGAGGCACAGCGCGGTGAGGACGTGGCTGCTGCGATCCGCGGACGCGAGCACGGTGGCGACGCGGGTATCGATCTCTTTCTGCTGCAACTCCAGCAGCGCCTTGACCTGGCCGAGGTATGCGGTCACGGCGGGCACGAATTCGTCGTCGAAGACCTTGCGGGCCTCGGCATCGTTGCCCGCCTTCTTGAGCGCCATCACGCGGTCGCGCGTGACGATGTAGCGCTGGCGCGCCGTGCCGATCCGCTCGAACACGGCGTGTTCTTCCGGCGTGCCGAGCAGGTCGCCGACCTGCTTCTGCAGCGCGGTGGTGCGCGTCGTCGAATCCTGCGTTTCGGCAGCGTACCAGGTCGCGAGTTCCGGATCGGCGGAGCGGGCGATGGCCCCGGTGCGCTTGGCGGCGATCGACGTGTTCAGCAGCCAGCCGGAAATCAGCCGCTCCTTCACGAGCGGACGCTGCGTGAGCGCCTGGGTGTCGTCCGACAGGACCTGCAGGCGCCAGATGGCGATGGCCGTCGCGAGGAACGACAGCACGATGACGACGGCGAACGCGAACCTGAGCTGGTTGCGCACGCTGATGGTGGCGATGGATTTCATAAGACTCCTTGGGTTTCCAGGCAACAAGAGTCAATGAAAATCGCAACGGGGCCGGTCCGCCTTGAGGCGACTCAGGACAGTGCCGGATAGATGGCATGCCCATCCGGCGCGGGTGAAATCGGCTAGGATGGCGGCATGGCTATCCTTCTTGTCCCCGGCTTCATGGCCGATGAAACGTTATGGGACGACATGGTGCCGGCGCTGGCGCGCTTCGGTCCCGTCGTCCATGCCGACCTGCGCCACGACACGTCGGTCGAGGCGATGGCGCACCGCGTCCTCGCGACAGCGCCGCCGACTTTCCTGCTCGTGGGTTTTTCGATGGGCGGCTACGTCGCGCGCGCGATCGCGCGCCAGGCGCCCGAGCGCGTGCGCGCGCTCGTGCTGATCTCGACGTCCACCCGCGGCGACACGGCCGCGCTGCAGCAGCGCAAGGGCGCGATCGGCAACGCGGCGCCGTCCATCGCCTTCAGCGGCCTCAGTCGCACGGCCGTCGCCACGTCGCTGCACCCGAAGCAGCGCGACAACGACGCGCTGATCGAGCGGATCCGCGCGATGGGCATGCGCCTCGGCGGCGACGTGTTCCGGCGCCAGTCGCTGCTGGACCGGCCGGCCGACCTCGAACGGTCAAGCGAGATCCGCTGCCCGACGCTCGTCGTGGCGGCGGAAAACGACCAGCTGCGCAGCCTGGCGGAAGCGCAGGAGATGACGGCCGCCATTCCCGGCGCCACGCTGGCCGTCATCGCGGACACGGGGCACATGATCCCGCTCGAGGCGCCGCAGCGCCTGCTCGACGTCATCGTGCCCTGGCTGGCCGCGCAGGCGGAAGGCTGACGCTTACGCCTGGTTCTGCAGCGCGCGGATCGCGTCCGCCACGCCTTGGCCGTACGCCGTGTCGGCTTTCAGGAAATGCCCGATCTGGCGATCCTGCGTGGCGGCGTCCGCATTGGACAGCGAACCGGCGATGTTGGCGATCAGGTTGCGCTTGCCTTCTTCCGTGAGCAGGCGGAACAGGTTGCCCGCCTGCGTGAAGTGGTCGTCGGTGGCGCGGGTGTCGTAGCGGCCCGCGTTGCCTTCCACCGGCCAGCCGGCGTCGCCGTGGCCGAAGCCGCCGACGGCCGGGACGTCCGCATGCACCGGATCGTAGTTCGGCGCCGCGCCGCCGTTGGCGACGGCCATCGCGCCGTCGCGCTGCTGGTTGTGGAACGGGCAGCGCGGACGGTTCACCGGCAGGTGCTGGTGGTTCGTGCCGACGCGGTACAGCTGGGCGTCGTGGTAGGCGAACAGGCGTGCCTGCAGCATCTTGTCCGGGCTGTAGCCCAGGCCCGGCACGATGTTCGACGGCGACAGGGCGGCCTGCTCGACGTCGGCGTGGTAGTTGTCCGGATTGCGGTTCAGTTCCAGGACGCCGACGGGGATGCGCGGGAATTCGCCCTGCGGCCACACCTTGGTCAGGTCGAACGCATCCCAGCCGGTCTGCGCTTCCCAGGCGGCGCGCCGGGCGTCGTCCATCACCTGGATTTCCACGCTCCAGCGCGGGTAGTCGCCTGTTGCGATCGCGTTGAACAGGTCGCGCTGCGCATAGTCCGGGTCGACGCCGGCCAGGCGCTGGGCTTCCGCCGCGCTCAGGTTCTTGATGCCCTGCAACGTCTTGAAGTGCCACTTGACCCACACGCGCTCGCCCGCGTCGTTGATCAGGCTGTAAGTGTGGCTGCCGAAGCCGTCCATGTGGCGGTAGCCGTCCGGCGTGCCGCGGTCCGAGAACAGGATCGTCACCTGGTGCAGGCTTTCCGGCGTCTTGCTCCAGAAGTCCCACACGTTCTGCGCGGATTTCAGGTTCGTCTGCGGATCGCGTTTCTGCGTGTGGATGAAGTCCGGGAACTTGATGCCGTCCTTCAGGAAGAACGTCGGCGTGTTGTTGCCGACCAGGTCCCAGTTGCCTTCCTCGGTGTAGAAGCGCACGGCGAAACCGCGCGGATCGCGTTCCGTGTCGGCCGAGCCTTTTTCGCCGCCGACGGTCGAGAAGCGCAGGAACGTTTCCGTCTGCCTGCCGACGGCCGAAAACAGTTTCGCCTTCGTGTACTTGCTGACGTCATGGGTGACGGTGAAGGTGCCGTATGCGCCCGAACCCTTCGCGTGCACGACGCGCTCGGGGATGCGCTCGCGGTTAAAGTGCTGCAGTTTCTCGATCAGGTGGAAATCCTGCAACAGCACGGGGCCGCGCGGACCGGCCGTGATCGAGTTCTGGTTGTCGGTGACGGGAATGCCGGAGGCGGTGGTCAGTTGGGTCATGGCGGCTCTTTCATGGTTAAGCTATCGAAGGTTTTTCCGCGATAGCTGCGATCTATTCATAACCATGGTAGAGCTTGCGGGGTATTCGTGCAAACTATCCGTTTATATGGATCTAATAGATAAAATTAATTAACTAAAAGCATCCTCGTAGCAGCGGACTATTGCTCGAACACCGGGGTCAGAGCCCGATTTTGGTAAATTTCCCAAATCAGGGCTCTGACCCCGGTTT
The DNA here is from genome assembly GCF_047302915.1 of Massilia sp. CT11-108. Taxonomy (NCBI): domain Bacteria; kingdom Pseudomonadati; phylum Pseudomonadota; class Betaproteobacteria; order Burkholderiales; family Oxalobacteraceae; genus Massilia; species Massilia sp. CT11-108. Next base: position 3,235 of record NZ_JBKYMO010000281.1, read on the forward strand.
GATTTAGATCAGGCTCAGCGTGACGTCGATATTGCCGCGGGTCGCGTTCGAGTACGGGCACACGATGTGGGCCGAGTCGACGAGGTCCTGCGCCACGGCGCGGTCCAGGCCCGGCAGGCTCACGGCCAGTTCCACGGCCAGGCCGAAACCGTTCGGGATCGGGCCGATCGAGACGCTGGCGTCGATCGACGCATCGGCCGGGACGACCACTTTCTTCTGGGCGGCGACGAACTTGATGGCGCCCATGAAGCAGGCCGAGTAGCCGGCGGCGAACAGTTGTTCCGGGTTGGTGGCGTCACCCTTGCCGCCCATTTCCTTCGGCGGTGCCAGGCGGACGTCCAGCAGGCCGTCGTCGGTGCGGGAGGCGCCTTCGCGGCCGCCGGTGGTGTGGGCCTTGGCGGTGTACAGGACTTTATCGAGTTTGGTGGTCATGGCGTTATCCTTTCAGTGGTTGAGTTCGTACTGCACATAAATCGTCTTACATTGCGCCGGCGAGCCTGGCGCGCATCGCCTGAATTTCGCCGACGAGTCTTACAACATCCTGCACGTCGCAACCGGTGGCGCCCAGGATGCAAGCCGGGATGCCGGCCGCGTCGTCCTTCAGCGCTCGCGCCGCGGCCGTCAGCCGGATCACCACGCGGCGCTCGTCCTGCGGATCGCGGGACCGGTCGACCAGGCCTTGCGCCTCCAGGCGCTTCAGCAACGGGGTCAACGTCCCGGAATCGAGGTACAGGCGCTCGCCGATGTCCGACACGCTCAGGCCGTCGCGCTCCCACAGCACCAGCAGCACGAGGTACTGCGGGTACGTCACGCCCAGCTTGTCCAGGTGCGGCTTGTACACCTTCGTCATCGCCAGCGATGCCGAGTGGAGTGCGAAGCACAACTGGTTGTCGAGCAGGAGCGCTGCGTTTGCGTCGTTCGTTTCCATGGGTGGAACTATAGCGCGCAATTAAATTGTGCGCAATATGTTTGTTTTTATGAACCCCATAGCCTGGGGCTATGATCAACGCGGCGTGCCGAAGACTTGCGTCCAGTAGGCGGTGCGGTTGCGGTTCTGGGGATTGATCGCGTAGGCCGCGCCCATCTCCGTGAACGCCGGATTCATGATGTTGGCGCAGTGGCCGGGACTGTCCAGCCACGACGCGACGGCTTCCTCGGGCGTGCGCTGTCCCGATGCGATGTTTTCCCCGACCCGCGCCCAGCGGTAGCCGGCTTGCGTCGCCCGGTCGGCCGGCACGCTGCCATCCGGCTGCTTGTGGTTGAAGTAGTGTTTCTGCGCCATGTCCGTGCTGTGCACGAGGGCGGCCTGGCCCAGCAGCGGGTTCCACACCAGCGGACCGGCCGGACCGAACGCCTGCGTCCCGCACGTGAACGCGGCGCGCAAGGTGCGGCAGTATTTTTGTGCGATGGCCTCCATTGCGGCGCGCGCATCCGGCGGCCCAGTGACCGTGATTGCCTCGGCATGTGCGGCCTCGTAGCCGGCGCGCTGCAGCGCGAATTCGAGGAACGTACCTGGACCGATGCGGATGCGGGACAGGGTCGGTTCGACGTTCAGCGCCGCAACCGGCGCTGCCGCGGCGTCGTCGCAGATACCGGGCGCGGCACGGTACGCATTGATCAGGTTGGCGAGCTCGTCCGCACGCGCGGGCGCGGCGGCGGCCAGCGTGGCGGCGAGCAGGAGTAGGCGGGTGAGGGCAGGCATGGTCCTCACCCAGATGGGGACGCCGGCGCGCCGCGGCAAGGCGCGCGACGCGGCGCCGATCGCGCAAGTGAAATCCGATCCGCACTCGCCGTCGGCATGCCGCGTCAACGGCAGCCTGCGCAACCACCCGGGCTTCTACGACGCGTTCGACGTCAAGCCGGGGGACAGGATGTACCTGGCGCCACAGGACCGCGTCGTGTTCTGGTAACGCGTCCGGTTCAGTGACGCAGCGCGGTCGCCGCGGCCGTCACGTCCGGCCGGTCGGGGCGGAACGCGCGTTCGGCCGACGCCGTGTCGTACAGCGACTCGACGCGGATGAACTTATCGTCACGCATGGTGAACACGTGGACCCACTGGCTGTCGTAGCTGCGCCCGGTGGACCTGACCATCCACATGGCCTCGCCGAGGACGACGACCTTGTCGTTTTCCGCGATGACGTCCTTGATGACGAAGCGCGTGGGCTGCATGGCCGTGATCAGCTCCGAAAAGAAGCGCCCGACTTCCGCCTTGCCGTGGAAGCTGCCGGCGAAGGGCACGGCTTCGGCGTCGGGGCCGATCCACTCGGCGTCGTCGTGGGCGTAGGCCATCATGCCGGGAATGTCGCCGCCCTGGAACAGCCGGTAGCCTTCCAGGACGAGCCGCTTGTTGTCTTGTGCGTCCATGTCTCTTTCTCCTTGTGATTGTGGTGCGGCGGGGCCGCTTCATGCAGCCTAGACGCCCGGCGCGGGAAGTCAAGAATAGTCTGTGACTTCTGGTTGTCGTAAGCGGGGTCGCTGGGCATTACAATCGGGACATCACCCTGAAGGAATAGCCCATGCGTCTGATCTGCTTCGCCACCCTGTTTTCGCTGGCCTGCGTGCCGGCCGCCCACGCCCAATCGCAGGTGAAGATCGGCAGCGCCTCGCCGCTGTCCGGTCCCAGCGCGCACCAGGGCAAGGACATCGAGAACGGCGCGCGCCTCGCGATCGACGATTTGAATGCGCAGGGCGCGACGATAGCCGGCAAGAAGGTCAAATGGGTATTGCAGGCGGAAGACGACGGCAGCGATCCGAAGCTCGGCACGGCCGTCGCGCAAAAGCTCGTCGACGGCGGCGTCGTCGCGGTCGTCGGCCACCTGAATTCCGGCACGACGGTGCCTGCCTCGAAGATCTACAACAGCGCCGGCATCCCGCAAATCTCCCCGGCGGCAACGACGCCGCTGTACACGCACCAGGGCTATAAAACGGCATTCCGCATCGTCGCCAACGACGACCTCGTGGGCCGCGTGCTGGCCAGCTACGCCATCGACACGCTGAAGGCGAAGAAGATCGCCATCATCGACGACCGCACCGCGTTCGGCCAGGGCCTCGCCGACCAGTTCGCGAAAGACGTCAAGCGTTTGAAGGGCGCCGAGATCGTCAGCCGCCAGTTCACCAACGACCGCGCGACGGATTTCAATGCGATCCTCACGCAGATCCGCGCGCGCCGGCCGGACGTGATCTTCTACGGCGGCATGGACGCGACGGCCGGCCCAATGCTCAAGCAGATGCAGGCGCTGGGCATCACCGCGAAGTTCGTGTCGGGCGACGGCGTGTGCTCGGAAAAGCTGCCGCAGCTGGCAGGCAGCGCGCTCGGCGACGACAAGGTGGTGTGCGTCGTGGCGGGCGGCGTCGATGCGCCGCTGGAGGCGGGGATGGCCGCGTTTTCGGACCGCTACAGGAAGCGCTACGGCATGGGCTTCCAGACGTATGCGCCGTACGCGTACGACGCGACGATGACCTTCGCCGCCGCCATGCGCGCGGCCGGATCGTCCGACCCGGCGAAGTTCCTGCCGGCCCTCGCAAAGATCAGGTACCAGGGCATCACGGGCACCATCGCCTTCGATGCGAACGGCGACCTGCGCGACGCGGCCCTCACGCTGTACACCTACCGCCGTGGCCAGCTGACGAAGCTGCGGGTGGTGCGCGACAGCGTGAACTGAGCGAACGATGCGCTACCTGGACTTCAGTTCGTGGCAGGCGCTGGCGACGACCTTCTTCGGTCTCGCCGTCTTCACCCTGATCGGCGTGGGCATCCGCGTGCTCATGATGCAGACGATCCAGCAGCGGCGCGAGCGCATGAACCGCCAGATCAACGAGCGCCTGCGCACCCTGATCGCCGCGTACCGCACGCTGGGCGGCTCGTTCACGGGCGAGCTGACGGTCGATCCCAAGCACCTGCGCGACTTGCGCGCGGCCGGCCTCGACGCCGGTTCGGACCGCGCGCGCCGCATCCGCGACGCCGTCGAGGCGGCGCTGGCCGACATCCTGCTGCTCGGCACGGAGGAACACTGCCGACTCGCGGGCCAGGCCGCGAGCGACCTCGCGGCGGGACGGCCGATCCACACGGCCGACCTGGTGATCTCGCTGCGCGCCTTCATCCGTGAAGCGCTCGACCTGGGACCGGTCCCGGACGGCGTCGCGATCCCGCTGCAGGGCCCCACGCGCGCGCAGGGTGCGGGCAGCCGCGGCAAAGGGGAGGGCGGCGG
>NZ_JBKYMO010000282.1:0-7382 GCF_047302915.1 Massilia sp. CT11-108
CGTCGGCAAGGCCGCGCTGCCGCGCAAACTGCCGGCGCCGCTCGCCGCCGGCATCGCCCAATACTTCACGGACTGGTCGGCGCTGACGGCCAAGCTCACGCATTTGCGCCTCGGCCGCACCATCCACCTCGCGGCCGCCGCGTTCGCGCTCGGTGCGATCGCGTCGTTGTACGCGCGCGGCGTGCTGACGCAATACGCGGCCGGGTGGGAGAGCACGTTCCTCGATGCCCAGCAGGTGCACATGCTGCTGTCGGTCCTGTTCGCACCCGCGCTGGCCGTGTTCCCGCTGCAGGGTTTTACCTTGGCCGACGTCCAGGCGCTGCGCTTCGTGCAGGAGCCGTCGCCCGCCGGTGGCGCACGCTGGGTGCACCTGTATGCGGCGACGCTGTTCCTGCTCGTCGTGCTGCCGCGCCTCGTGCTGGCGCTCGTGTCCGGACTGCGCGCGCGCCGCCTCGCGCACCGCTTCCCGCTCGACCTCGGCCAGCCGTATTACCGGCTGCTGGCCGACCGCGTCGGCGCGTCCGGTCCGGCCGTGCTGCGCGTGATCCCGTACAGCTTCACCGTCGACGAGCCGCGTCATAAAGGCCTCGCGGCCGTCGCGGCGATGGTGCTCGGCGAACAGGCGCAGTTGATGCTGCGCCCATCGTGCCCGTACGGCGAGGAGCCGAAGGAGCTGCTGCGCGATGCGCGCCTCGACGATGCCGGCGTCGCCATCACGGCCGTCCTGTTCAGCCTCGCCGCCACGCCGGAACGGGAAAACCACGGCGCGTTTCTCGAGTACCTGGCGCGGAACACGCCGCGCGGCATCGCCGTGCTGCTGGACGAATCGGGGCTCGTGGAGCGCGGCGCCGCCGACGCTCGCCTCGTCGAGCGCGTCGCGTTGTGGCACCAGTTCTGCCAGTATCATCATATCCAGGGGACCGTCGTCGACCTGCTGCATCCGGAGCGCCATCCGCTCGATCTCGGCAGCGGCCTTCCGGTGTCGGGGGGCGCATGAGCGCGCAACCCGTCGATATCCAGTTCGCGCTCGTCTCGCACACGAACAACGGCAAGACGACCCTCGCACGCACCCTGGTGGGCATGGACGTGGGCGAGGTGCGCGACGCCGCCCACGTGACCGTGTTCGCCGAAGCGCATACCTTGCAGACCAGCGGCGCGGGCGACCGCCTGCTGTTGTGGGATACGCCCGGCTTCGGCGATTCCGTCCGGCTGCTCAAGCGCCTCGCGCAGGCCGGCAATCCGATCGGCTGGTTCATGCGCGAGGTATTCGACCGCTACCGCGACCGGCCGTTCTGGCTCAGCCAGCAGGCGCTGCGCGCGGCGAAGGACGCGGCCGACGTGGTGCTGTACCTCGTGAATTCGTCCGAGGACCCGCGCGATGCCGGCTACCTGCCGGCCGAGATGCGGATCCTCGAATGGCTCGGCAAACCGGTCGTCGTGCTGCTCAACCAGCTGGGGCCACCGCGGCCGGACGAGCAGGAGCAGGCGGAGCAGGCGCGCTGGAAAGCGCACCTCGACCAGTTCTCGATCGTACGCGACGTGCTTGCGCTCGACGCGTTCGCGCGCTGCTGGGTGCACGAGGACGTGTTCTACGAACGCGTCGGCAAGTTGATCGACGCGTCGAAACGCGACGGCTATGCGCGGCTGCTCGCGGCTTGGCAGGCCAACAATGTGCAGCGCTTCCGCGAGGCCGTGGCACTCGGCGCGCAGATGCTGGCCGGCGCCGCGCGCGACAGCCAGTCCATCGAGCAGGAGGGCAAGGCGAATTTGTTCAAGTCGGCGCTGAAGGCCGTCGGTCTCGGCAAGGATGAACAGAAGCGCCAGGAGGCGGCGATGGCCGGCCTCGTCGAGCGGCTGGAGCGGCGCATCGGCGACACGACGGTCGGCCTCCTGCGCCTGCACCGGCTCGACCCGGGCGACGCGGGCCGCATCAATGCCCGCGTGCGCGAGAACTTCGCCGTGCGCGCGCCCATCGACAAGGCGCAGGCGGGGCTGCTCGGTGCCGTCGTTTCCGGCGCTGCGACGGGCCTCTCGGCCGACCTGATGGCCGGCGGCCTCACGCTGGGTGGCGGCGCGCTGCTCGGTGCGATCGTCGGCGCGCTCACGATGGCTGGCGCGGCCTGGGGTTTCAATACCACGACGGACCGCGACCGGCCGACCGTGCAGTTCGCGGATCCGTTCCTGCGCACGCTCCTCGTCGGCAGCGTGCTGCGCTACCTGGCGGTCGCCCATTTTGGGCGCGGACGCGGCAACTTCGTCGAAGGGGAGGCGCCGCCGTTCTGGCAGGCCGAGGTCGAACGCAGCGTCGCCGCGCACGAGGCGGAACTGGCGTCATTGTGGAAGGCCGTGCGTGGCGCGCCCGATGCTGCGGCGGCCGCGGCGCCCGTGCAGGCGCTGCTCGGCCGCGTGATGGCGGAAACGCTCGAACGCCTGTATCCGGAGGCGGCGGCACGCGCGCTGGCACGCGCGGACATGTGACACCTGTTGCAAATTGGGACAGGCGCGGGCCGCGAACGCCGCCATCCAGGGCGTATGAAGCATGGCACGCCGATTGCTCATGTAGGGATAGACCGATAAACCTACAGGAGACATCACCATGAAGCACAAATTCCGCATCGCCGCCGGCGCAGTCGCCGTTGCCGCCGCCGCACTCACCTCGCTCTGGGCCAACGCGCACGGCAACGTGGTCCCGCAAGCCGTCGACACGACGGGCCTGCCCGCCCTGGGCGACAAATGGCGCGACGAGAATCCGTACCGCACCAACAAGCTGGCGCTGAAGATCGGCGCGTCGGCCTACGGGCAGAACTGCGCCCGCTGCCACGGGCTGGAAGCGGTGTCGGGCGGGATCGCACCGGACCTGCGCCTGCTCGATCGCGACTGCACCGGCATCAAGAACGAGAAGAAGAAGGATGCCTGCTACAAGGAGATCGACAACTACTTCCTGACCAGCATCCGCCACGGCAAGGTGCGCAACGGGGCCGTCTACATGCCGCCGTTCGAAGGCGTGTTCAACCAGGAAGCGATGTGGGCCATCAAGACCTACCTCGAATCCCGCCGCGCCGCCGACTGAGGCCGTCATGTCGACCCTGACTTCGCCGTCGCGCCGCCGGATGCTTGCGGCCGGCCTGCTGCTGGGTGCGGGCATCGCCGCACCCGCTCTCGCGGCAGACAATCCCGTGCTGCGCGAGGCGGGCCATCTGAAGGTGGCCGTCTACAACGATCTCGCGCCGTTTTCCGACAAGGGCCAGGGCATCGACGCCGACCTCGGCGCCGCGCTGGCCGGCAAGCTCGGTCTGAAGCTGACGCTGTTGCCGTTCAACGCCGGCGACGATCTCAACGACGACCTGCGCAACATGGTGTGGAAGGGCCACTACCTCGGCTACGGACCGGCCGACGTGATGCTGCACGTGCCCGTGGACCGCATGCTGATGAACGCGAATCCGCAGGTCGAGATCTTCGCGCCGTACTATGTGGAGACCGTGCGGCTCGTGCGCAGCGCGCAGGCGATCCCGCAGGTCGGCGGCGTGGAGGCGCTGGCGGGCAAGCGCATCGGCGTGGAGAAGGTGTCGATCTCCGGCATGGTGATGCTGGGCGAGGGTGGGGGGCGCTTCCGCGAGCAGGTGCACATCTACCCGACCGCGATCGAAGCACTGGAACAGTTGAAGGCCGGTGCCCTGGATGCGGTGCTGGCCACGCGGGCCCAGATCGAGTCGGTGATGAAGGGCGATCCCGCATTCCCGCTGCAGGAGGTGCCGTTCGACCGCCTGCCGCGCGGCGGCTGGGCGGTCGGCATGGCGGTGAAGAAGGATAACCTCGGTCTCGCGCGCCAGTTGCAGGCCGCGCTGAACGACCTGGCGGCCAGCGGCGAACTGAAGACGCTCTTCGCGAAGTACGGGGTGCAGGTCGTCAGGCCGTGATCATTCGTCGGACCATAGTTTACCGCCCGTGGCCCAGTGCTCGCGCTTGACTTCGTGGATCAGGATGTCCACGGCGTCGGGCGAGCACTCCAGCGTCCTGGCGGTGGCTTCCGTGACGGCCTTTACGAAGGCGCGCTTTTGTTCCGGCGTACGGCCTTCGAACAGTTGAACGTTAATGGTCGGCATAGGGGTTCCTTCAGGTTCGGTATCGGGGACTGGCGGCGTCCAGGCGGCGCAGCAGCGACGGCCATTCGAGCACGCCTTCGGGCGAGCCGTCGCCCACGAGCTGCGCATGCGCCGTCGCGCACATGGCAGCGGGCGGTTGCACGAGCGGCACGCCGGCCGCCTGTGCGCGCAGCTGCGCCTCGCAGGCGCGGTCCAGGGTTTCCATCAGCACGAAGGCTTCCGCGATCGTGCGGCCCACGGTCAGGCTGCCGTGGTTCCGCAGCAGCATGGCGGGGCGGTGGCCCAGGTTGTCCACGAGGCGTGCCTGCTCGTCAAGCGTCATCGCGATGCCTTCGTAGTCGTGGTACGCGAGCTCGCCGTGAAAGCGCAGCGCGTACGGCGACAGCGGCAGCAGGCCGTCCTGCTGCATGCCGACGGCGATGCCGGCCACGTTATGCAGATGCATGACGCAGGCGGCATCCGGCCGCGCCTCGTGCACGGCCGCGTGCAGGCGGAAGCCGGACCGGTTCACCGGCGCAGGCAATGCGCCGATCACGTTGCCGGCGCTGTCGACCTTGACGAGGTTCGACGCCGTCACTTCATCGAAGCACAGGCCGAACGCGTTGATCAGGTAGTGACCCGGCTCGCCGGGCACGGCGGCCGAGATGTGGGTGTAGATGCCGTCGGCCCAGCCGTACAGCGCGCATAACCGGTAGCACGCGGCGAGGTCGACGCGTGTTTGCCATTCCGAGAGTTTGTCCATCACGCGAGCGTAACAGGCAACGCGCACGCCGGTCATATGCCGGCGTGCATGAATGTTATGCGCCTCGCGTATTCAGAACTGGTACTGGACGCTTGCGCCCAGCACCCAGTTGCGGCCCGGCGCCGGCTCGTAATACCGCTTGTTGCTGTCGCCGACGATGACGGAGCCGACGTACGTACGGTCGAACACGTTGTTCACGCGCGCGTACTCGCGCACGCGCCACGCGCCCAGCGGCTGGCTGGCCTGCACGCGCGCGTTGACGATCGCATAGCCCGGCGCCGGCGTCGCCGCGTTGGCGTCGTCCGGATTGACCTTGCCGCTGGCGATGGTTTCCAGCGCCGCCTGCAGGCGGCCGTCCGCATCCTTCCACGCCAGCTCGCCGAACAGGCTCGTTCTCGGCACGCCCGGCAGGCGGTTGCCCTCGGCGACGCCGGTGAATGCCTCGTCGTAGATCGCACGCAGCACCGTGGCCGCCACGCGGGTGGAGAAGCCCGCGCGCAGGTCGGCGTCGAGCGACAGTTCCAGGCCCTGGCGCAGGGTGGCGCTCGCGTTGCGGTAGCTCGTGCGGCCGCCGCTGGAACTGTCGACGACCAGCTCGTCGTGCGTGCGCACCTGGAAGACGGCCGCGTTGACGCGCACGTCCTGGCCGACCAGGGCTTTCGCACCGGCCTCCAGCTGCGTGCTCGTGGCCGCGCCGAGGCGGTAATTGAAGCCGTTGCCCGTGCCCGAGTAGAACACTTCGTTCAGCGTCGGCGTCTCGAAGCCGCGCGCCGCGCTCGCGTAGACGTTCAGCGTGGGCGTCACCTTGTACAGCGCGCCCAGGAGCGGCGTCGTGTGGCGGTAGTCGACGCTGCCGCCGTCGTTGCCGTTGGCGAGATAGTGGTCGTCCACGTCGAAGCTCACGCGGCTGTGGCGCAGGCCGCCCGTGAACACCCATTGGCCGCGCTCCCATTCCAGCTGCAGGTAAGGATCGACGTTGCGCACGTCGTCTTCCTCGTCGCGGCGCAGGTTGCCCTTCACGCCGAACGTGGTGCCGACGTAGTTCTCGTACCCCTTGCGCGCATCGTTCGATTTGCCGGCTTCCAGGCCGACGGTCGCGCGGAGAATCCCATCGCCGAGCGGGCGCGCCATCTGCCAGTTCGCATCGATGCCGTAGAAATCGCGGTCGAAGTCGACGACGCCGCCGGAATGGCTGGCCGGTGCCTGGAACGCCTTCGAGAACGACTGGTACTGGATCACGCTGCGGTTGCCGCCATAGACTGCAACGTGCAGGCGATCCTGGCCGAACTTCTCGTCCCACGCGAGGCCGACCTGCGTGTGGTGGATGCTTTTACGGGTGTCGTAGCGGTCGGCCAAGGTGCGCTTGGGCGTCTGCGGGTCCGTCGCATCGATCTCGCCGGCGCGCGGGTCGCGCTGGAACGTGGCCCACGTCACGCCGAGCGGGTCCTGCGTGTCGTCCTGGCGCAGGCCGCTGGCGGTCACCGTCAGCTTGCCGGTCGCGGACGTGTCGAACGTCAGCTTGGCATAAGCCTGGTCGCGCGTGGCGGCGCTGTGGGCGCGGTAGCCGTCCGTTTCGAAACGCGAGCCGTCGAGCAGCCAGCCGAACGCGCCCTGCTTGCCGCCCGTATTGACGTCCGTTTTGCGCATGCCGTCGCTGCCGGCCGAGACATTCGTTTCGATATAGGGTGCGCCGCGTGGATCACGGGTGAACAGTTGTATCACGCCGCCGGCGTGGTTGCCGTACAAGGTGGAGAAGGGGCCGCGCAGGACTTCGATGCGCTCGGCCATGTCGAGGTTGAACGTCGCGGCCTGGCCCTGGCCGTCCGGCATGGTGGCCGGGATGCCGTCCGCGACGAGGCGCACGCCGCGCACGCCGAACGCGGACCGGGCGCCGAAGCCGCGCGAGGAAATCTGCAGGTCTTGCGCATAGTTCTGGCGGTTCTGCACGACGAGCCCCGGCACCGTGGCCAGCGCCTCGGACGCGTTGACGCGCGGCTGTGCGGCGCCGATGCGGTCCGCGTCGACGACGTCGATCGCGGCCGGCAGGTCGAAGCTCGTGTGCTCGGCGCGCGTGGCGCTGACGACGACCACGCTCATCGGCGCATCGGGGGCGGCGACGGCGGCCAGCGGGGCGGCGGCGAACAGTGCCGCCACGAAATTCAAACGGTGATTCATCTTGTCTCCTGTCGAATGGTCGCCCTTGTCATCCGGGCGCTGACCATGAGCGCATGCAATATACCTGCCAGCCCGGAAACGTGCTGCCCGCATGGCATGGCGCTTGCAATCCGGAGAGTACCGACCACACTCAAAGGACCATCATGTCACGTCTTCGTTCCCTCATCGTCCTGCTGGCCTGCAGCTTCGGCGCCGCGCAGGCCGCCCCCTTCGCCTACGTCCCCAACGAAAAATCCGGCAGCGTCAGCGTGATCGACACCGCCACCGGCGCGGCCGTGCGCCAGATCGCGGCCGGCAAGCGCCCGCGCGGCATCGCGGCCGATCCGGCAGGCAGCCGGCTGTACGTCACGGACGCCGCCGGC
>NZ_JBKYMO010000283.1:0-7363 GCF_047302915.1 Massilia sp. CT11-108
ACAAGGGTCCACGCAGGCGCGGGGCGAGCAGGCAGGCCGTCAGCGCCGGCGGCGCCGAGACGCGCACGACACCCGCCACCTCGGCCGCGCCGCGCGCCACGTTGAGCAAGGCGTGCATGTCGTCTTCCACCTTGCGCGCATGCGGCACCAGCGCCGTGCCGGCCGCCGTCAGCGACCAGCCCTTCGGAAAGCGGTCGAACAGGCGGGCACCAAGCGCGGTTTCGAGCGCGTCGATGCGGCGTGCCACCGTGGTGTGTTCCACACGGGTCGCGCGCGCCGCACCCGACAATGTGCCGGCCTCGCACAGCGCGAGGAAGAAGCGGAGGTCGTCCCAGTCAGGTGTCTGCATTGTGCAATTATGCACGGAACAGGTGCGGATTTCGGGAATTCCGTTCAGGCGACGGCAGCGCTACGCTGATGTTTTCACCTGAAAGGAGAACGACATGAACAAGCAGATCGCCGGCATGGTGCTGGCCAGCGTCGCGCCGGCCGTGCAGGCTGTCCCGCCCGATCTCGCGGGCACCTGGACGCTCGTCGCCGCCGACGTCCAGCGCCCCGACGGCAGCATCGAGCGTGACTATGGCGCCGCGCCCAAGGGCCGCCTGGCCATCGATGCGCAAGGACGTTACACGCTGCAGATCTTCAAGGCCGAGCGCCCGCGCTTCGCTTCGGCGGACAAGGCAGCCGGCACGAGCGAGGAGCTTCGCGCCGCGGTGCTCGGGTCGAGCACGCACTACGGCACACTCGCACTGGAAGACGGCCTGCTCGTATTCCGCATCGAAGCCGCGTCCTTCCCGAACTGGGAAGGCACGGTGCAGCGGCGCAGCTTCGAGTTGCATGGCGACGAACTGCGCTACCGCGTGCCGGCGCGGCCGGACGGCGGCATTCCGATGTCGGTGTGGCGGCGCCTGCCCTGACGTCAGGCGATTTCGACCCGGTTGCGGCCGTTCGCCTTTGCGAGGTACAACGCCCCGTCCGCCCGTTTGATCGCCGCCCCGATGTCTTCCTCGGGCTTCAGCGACGTCACGCCGAAGGATGACGTGACGCGCAACCCGTGCGGCCAGTCCTGCGTCGCCAACGCCGCGCGCAGCTTGTCGAGCATCGTCATGGCATGCGCCACGCCGGTTTCCGGACACAGGAGCAGGAACTCCTCCCCGCCCCAGCGCACCAGCTTGTCGCTCGATCTGACTTCGCGGCGGATGAGCGCAGCGAAACGCCGCAGCACCTCGTCACCGGCGTCGTGGCCATACTCGTCATTGATGCGCTTGAAATGGTCGAGATCCATGAACACGACCGCCATCTCCTCGTCGACGTGGCCGGCGACGTGCAAGCGTTTCATCAGCACCTCCCTGAGGCCCTGGCGGTTCAATGCGCCGGTCAGCGGATCGGTATGGGCCTGGTTGGCGAGGTCGCGCGCTTCGAGTTGCAGCGCCTTGTTGATGGCGGCCAGCAATTCCAGGCGAGCATTGGTGGCGGAGAGACTGGAACGGGTATGCATCAGGCTCAGCGACAATCCCAGCAGGCCGCAGCCGATCCACGCGCCCACCAGCCAGGTCAGCAGCTTGGTATCCGATATCCATTTGCCGCGAAACTGGATGGACCGCAATTCGAGCGTGATCGACTGGCCGGGCGGCACCGATCCCGTCGAGATCTCCACGGCCGTGACGTTATCGAGTCGGGTATACGTTTTCTCCAGCGGGACGTCGTGCGCCGTGATCCACCAGTCGGCGGTGCGTACGACGTTGATGGGAATCGTGAACGTGGTCTGCACCGGCACATCGAATTCGACGGAGTTGTACCGCTGCGAGTTCCAGTCGCCGACGGTGGAGAATTCTTGTTCAAAATTCGTCAGGTGCAGCCTGATCTTTCGCCCGGACGCGCCTGAATACCGCATGTCGAACGCCACCGAGTCGAACTGGCTGAGGTCCACGCCCTTGCCGTCCCACCCCAGGTGGAATTGCAGCTTGCAGAATGGCCACGCATAGCCCGCACGCAGCGCGCAGCCCATGACGAGGGCATCCTTGGTCCGCACGAGCGACGAGACGGACTGGCCGTTCTCGTGGCGGTCGTCGGTGACCGTGGCACCGTAAGGCTGCCTGGGCGAGATCTCCAGGACCCGCGTCATCCCGACGTGCTGCCAGACAATTAATGCGGGTGTCAGAACCAGCAACAGTCCAACCAGGGACTGGACTATGGTCGTTGCGCGCGCGGATCGACGGATCATGACGGATCGCTGATGTATTTATTTGGCGATTAATATACTGAAATCGACATGAGCCCGCGAGTACTTACCGTGCGGCAAAATCCCTTAACAAATATGACCAGTTCGAAAGCGTGCCTGTCTCAAGCCACAAGAACTCGAATGCGAAAAGACATGAATGTCACATCAAGATAACACGTAAGGAAGACCACTCGCCCCGAACTCCCGGTACAAGAGATTGTTATTCGCAAGAAGCGACGTGACCGTTGCCGGACTTATCTCGAAATGATCCGCTGCATCCTCCAGATTATCGTCGGAAAAATCATCATCAAGGAACCCCTGGAGTTTTTCGATAGGGCACAGAAATTCAGCAGCAAATGCACGCTGATATTTTTGCCGGTTGGTACTCAAGTCGGTGGAGGCAAGCCAAGTGTCCGTGTTTGAATTAACATATAACAAGTCACCAACAAATCGTGCCATCTCGAACCGCCTTGATCGCGGATGCCGCTTTCGAGGTATTAAAGAAACGTGACGATTCCCGTGGGGAACCACGATTCCGGCTCGGTGACGAGAATCCGATGCATAGTGATCTATTTCTTCCCTTCGCACACCCAGGACTTCACACAACATATCTGTATCGATATGATCGCCGGAGGCGTGAAGTTCTTTCCGTAGCTGACGTGCATCGGCGACGGCGCGCTCCCAAGGAGCGGCCCCCTTGTTGATTCGTGAACTGATCCGTGGCAGGTCTGGTCTGCCTGAAATACCTTTACATTCGATCAGTCTCCCCAAGTCCGAGATCGAATCTGCTCCGCCAGCTTTTCCATAAACCGGCGCAAGCTCAGATAGCGCAGCCTCACCGATCCGATCCTTTAAGCGGATAGCCGCGAATAGAACCTCCTCGGGGCACTCGTCGGGATCATAACCAAGCTCGGCTTCACAGCGACGAGCTAACGCAGTATCGGGATCTGCTCTCTCCGCCACAACTTCGGCCCACAAGGACTTTAATGAGGCTTCGGCCTCAGCCACACCAGTTGCATCCAGTCGAGCGATGACCGCATTAATAAAACCTTCGATCTCGACTTCGAAATCCTGCATCGCAAACGTTACTGGCGCAGCTAAGCCATTCAGATACCGAACGGATTGATCGCGTGAGCCTCGCGAAGGAACAGCCCACACTTGCATTGACTCCCCGTCTGTTGCAAATAAAACTTGAGGCCACACGTAACCGGAGTTTGCCGCCCCCATTTCATGAGCCATTCGCCAACTTGTCGGAGGCCGCGCTGATCTTGGCGGAAGCGGTTCCGACACCAGGCGCCACCAACTCGCTGCGAACCAATAGGCTAGCGGATATGCGGATACGACGACCGAATTCGATATCGTTTGAGAAAAGATATCTTCGTTCTGCGTCAATGAAACATCGCCAATTTTCAACTCGAGTCGGCAAATCGTCTGGCGCAATTCCGGCACATCATCCCCAGCATGAGTCCACGGATGATGCAATTGAAATTTTCTCATGATTTGAGGTTCCACCGTGCTAGCACTTCTTCGACAAAAGGATCGGAGTCGGGCATGGGATAACCATGATAACTACCCAACTGTGGATTCTCGATTTGCGCCTCCAGAGCAACGCCGTTTTCGGTCACCGACCATATGTTTTTCGGCCACCCGTCCACGAAACGATCGCTAACCAGACCCTTTTTCAGACCGATCCTCAAATAACGGAGTGCCTCGGCGCGCGTAAAAATAGCGACCACGTCGCATAACGATTTCCCTTGGCGCGGACCGCTCGGCGGTGTCAGACCAAAATCACCCGGATTCTTTTTATGCTCGGGATTCCCGCCATACCTGACTTTTTTTGCCAAGAGTGCGCAAATTTGCAAATTCTCTGCGCTAAGCTCCCAAAGGGCTCGCTTAGGGTTGTACTTATTTTCTCTTTTTTTCATCAGATAACAGGAACGGTAGCCCGCAGTGGTGAGCCGCACTGCGACGCCGCACGACAGCATGGCCGTGCCGGACACGTCTCACTCAGCTTAACTTTTTACAACTCTACGATTGTACTTTTAAAGCATAAAGACAACGTGCAACAATCCGGTATCGAGCATGAGCTTACACAAGTATTTTAAGCTGCGAACTTCCTGCCTGCTCGACAGAAATGAAAAAAGGCCAGCTCGAAAGCTGGCCCATCTCTATGAATTCATTGGTCGGGGCGAGAGGATTCGAACCTCCGACCACGTGCACCCCATGCACGTACGCTACCAGGCTGCGCTACGCCCCGACTCGGGCCACAATTATAACAGAGGCACACAGGATGACTAGCGTTTTTGTCACGAGAAACTATTTCCATTCCCCGCGCAATGCCAGCACTTCTTCGTACAGCCCCTCAGGTGTCACCTGCTGCGGCGGCACCGGCCGCCCGACGGCCAGCGCCAGCTTCGAGCGCAGCCCGCGCGCGAACGAGCGCTCGAACACATTCGACGGATCGCGCGAAAACACGCTGCCCCACAGCCCGCGCAGCGCCATCGGGATCACGGGCACCTGGCTGCGCGCGACGATCTTGGCGATGCCGCCGCGGAATGCGTTCATCTCGCCCGTGCGCGTCAATTTCCCCTCCGGGAAGATGCACACGAGTTCCCCTTCGTGCAGCGCCTGGGCGACGTCGACGAAGGCCTTTTCCATCAGCCACGGGTTCTCGTGCGCCGGGGCGATCGGGATCGCCTTGCCGGTGCGGAAGATGAAGCCCAGCAGCGGCGTCTTAAAAATGCGGTGGTCCATCACGAAACGGATCGGGCGCGGGCTCGCGGCCAGGATGACGATGGCGTCGACGTAGCTGACGTGGTTGCAGACGAGGACCGCGGGGCCCTCTTCCGGGATGCGCTCGACGTCCACCGTCGACACGCGGTGGATCGTGTGGATCAGCAGCCAGGCCAGGAAACGCATCAGGAATTCCGGCACGAGCGAGAAGATGTAGATGGCGACGACGGCATTCAGCAGCGCGGTCGTCAGGAACATCTCGGGGATGCTGAAACCGCGGCCGATCAGGAAGACCGCGACGCCGGCCGACGCCACCATGAACAGCGCATTCAGGATGTTCATGCCTGCGATGGTGCGCGAGACGTGCGCCGGGTCGCAGCGCGTCTGGATCAGCGCGAACAGCGGCACGATGAAGAAGCCGCCGAACACGCCCAGCAGCAGGATGTCGGCCAGGATGCGCAGCGTGCCGTGCTGCGCCAGCACGCCGATGAAGTCGACGGGCGCCGTGTTGGTATAGCCGAGGCTCGCGAAATACAGGTCGATGCCAAACAGCGACAGGCCGATGGCGCCGAACGGCACGAGACCGATCTCCACTTTGCGGCCGGAGAGTTTTTCGCACAGCAGCGAGCCGGTGCCGATCCCCAGCGAGAAGATGGTCAGCAGCAGCACGAACACGCTGTGGTCGCCATGCAGGTACTCCTTCGCGTACAGCGGGAATTGCGACAGCACGAGCGCGCCGTAGAACCAGAACCACGAATTCCCCAGCATCGACAGGAACACGGTGCGGTTCTTTTTCGAGAACGCCAGGTTGCGCACGGATTCGGCGGCGAAGTTCGCGCTGATCCTGAGGCCCGGCGCGGGCGCCGGCGACGCCGGGATACGCCAGCTCATGGCGAGGCCCAGCACGGCGACGGCCAGCGTCCCGAACGCGACGAGGTGCACGCCGGCGGCGCCGTGGCCGGCCAGGATCGCGCCCATCACCTCGCCCAGCAGGATGCCGACGAACGTGCCCATTTCGATGACGCCGTTGCCGCCCACGAGTTCTTCCGGCTTCAGGTGCTGCGGCAGGTAGGCGTATTTCACGGGGCCGAACAGCGTCGAATGGACGCCCATGCCGACGACCGCGGCGACGAGCAGCCACAGGTTGTGCGTGAGCCAGCCGATGGCGGCAATGGCCATGATGCCGATTTCGAGCAGCTTGACGAAGCGCGCCAGGCGGCCCTTCTCGACCTTGTCCGCGATCTGGCCGGCGGTGGCGGAGAACACGACGTACGGGAGGATGAACAGGCCCGGGATCAGGTTGTTCAGCAGCGCGGCGGGCAGCGTCGTCCACGACAGCGCGTCATAGGTCAGCACGACGAGCAGCGCCGTCTTGAACAGGTTGTCGTTGAAGGCGCCCAGGAACTGGGTCCAGAAAAACGGGCCGAAACGGCGCTGGGTCAGCAGGGAAAACTGGCTGGTGTGGTTCGGGTGGCTCATGGTCGATGACGCGGATGTCGGGGATGCGACAATCTACAACACAACCGGCACGTTGAACACACAATGTTGCTGGGTGTGAATCAATGGTCGCACAATCCGCTACCCGGAGCGACTGGATATGCAACCACGCTAACGCCAAGTCGCGCCGGGCGTCACCCGACCCGCGTCCACACCCGGTACAGCGGCGCTATCCCCAGCACGACGACCACCATGCGCGCGACGTGGAACGCCGTCACGACGGGCACGCCCAGGTGCAGCACGCGCGCCGTCAGCGCCATCTCCGCGATACCGCCCGGCGACGTGGCCAGCACCATCGTCCCCGGATGCAGGCCGGTCACCGCCGCCACGCAGAACGCGAACAGGCCCGCCAGCAGCAACGTGAGCGCCGTGCACGCAGCGACGCTGGCGAGGAAGCGCGGCGCCGTGTGCACGAACGCCGGCGTGAAGCGGGTGCCGAGCGAGACGCCGATGAACAGCTGGCCCGTGCGGATCATCCACTCCGGTAGACGCGACAGCTGCACGCCGGCCGCCGTCATCATCAGCGCCACGACCAGCGGGCCGATCACCCAGGCGTTCGGCACGCGCAGGCGTTTCAGCGCCAGCGCGGCGCAGCTCGTGATGGCAATGAGGATGCACAGCCCCGCCGCATCGACCCGGCCGGCGAGCGGCACGAACGCATCGAGGCCGTTGCCCCAGCCGTGGGCCGCGAACCAGCGCACGGCGAAGGGGATCGTACCGACGACCATCATGATGCGCAGGCTGTGCGCGGCCGCCACGCGTTCGACGACGGCGCCGTGACGCTCCGCCTGCACGGCCATCTCGGAGGCGCCGCCGACGGCCAAAGCGAAGAAGGCCGGCGCCTGTGTGTTATAAACATCTGACCCGGCCGACGCATATAGAGGTGTTGATCTCGGGGGGGGGCGGATGAAT
>NZ_JBKYMO010000284.1:0-7359 GCF_047302915.1 Massilia sp. CT11-108
CCACCCAGCCGACGGCCCCGGTCGCCCAACCCGCGCGCGCCGACGTGCTGGCGACAGCGGCCGGCGGCATCGACAGCATCGCCTTCGGTGGCGACAGCGCCTGGCTGTCGCTGTCGAATACCGCGACCACCGACACGGCCGTGGTCCATGCCAGCCTGCCGCTGCGGGCGGATTCCGCGTGGACCGGCGTCGCGCTGGGCGAATGCGGCCTCGCGCGCGAAGACGGCGGCACCTGGCCCCTGCGCGCACCATCGTTGCGCATGCTGGGATCCGATCTGTGGCTGTTCCAGCCCTGGTACGACAAGGGCCCGGACGCGCGCCCCGAACACGCGCTGTGCGCGTTGAGTGCCGACCGGACCACCTTCGTGCCGCGCGACGCCGGCCTGAAAGCGTGCGTGGGCAGCACGTGCACGACGTTGTCGATGGACGAGCTGAAACGGGTGAACGACCGCCTGTACACGAATGCCGGCGGCGGTCAGAACGTGCTCGCGTCGAACGACGGCGGCGCCCATTGGCGCGTGCTGACCGGCTTCTTCGACCAGGACATCTGCACCCATCCCGCGTTCGAGATCGTCGGCGACCGCCTGCTCGTCGGCGGCGAATGCCCGCTGGATTTCGCGTTCCTGCGCGCCTACCAGCTGGCTGCGGATGGCGTCAGCCTCGCATCGCGCGACGCCCTCCCCGTCGCCTTGCCGGAACTGGAAAACCGCAACGTGCAATTCATCCAGGCGACAGGCGCCCAGCGCGTGTTCGCCGGCGTCGAGGGCGGCCTGCTGCGCAGCGAGGATGGCGGCAAGTCGTTCAAGTTCGTGATCCAGCATCCGCTCAGCGGCGGCGGGAACTACCCGTACATCCGGCACTTGCTGGCCCTCGCGGGCAAGCCGGACACGCTCGTCGCGGGCGGCTTCGACAAGGCGACGCAGAAGCCGTACCTGGCCTGGTCGAAGGATGGCGGCACGACGTGGACGGACCTGTCGACCCTGCTGCCCGGCTATGCGCGCAACCTGGACGATGCATCGGTGGCGGAAGTGACGGCCATCGCCCAGGATCCGCAGGGACGCGTGCTCGTCACCGTCAACGAGGCGAAAGGCGCGCAGGGCCGCCTCGTGCTCGTCACGCTCGGCACGCCTTGACGCGCTTTACACGTCCTTGGACACCTGGCCGGCCCGGACGTCGGCCAGCGCCTGCAGGCAGAAGTACTGGAACCACAGGCCCGTGAAAATGAAGATCACGAGGTAGAGCCAGATCGACAGCACGGCCAGGAACGGGAACAGCACGACGGAGAACAGCGCGCCGCCGATCCACGCGACGCCCGGCAACGCGCCCAGCAGGCCCGACACGGTGCCGATCAGTAGCAGGGAGCGCTTGCGCGCGTGCATGATCGTGCGCCGTTCCTCCGGGCTGGCGTGGATGGCCAGCGCGTCGTACCCCATCACGCGCGCCGTCAGCCAGCCCCACAACACGGCCTGCACGACGATGGCGACGGGCGCCAGCGCGTACAACGGCAGCGTGACGAGCCACAGCAGCGCGAACACGACGATGCCCGACAGGTTGACGCCGAGGCTGCCCATGAAGCTGCCGCCCTCCTTCCGCTCGAGCGTCGGGAACTGCACGCGGCTGACGTGGCGCGCGATGGCCGGCATCGCGCCCACGCCGATGAACAGCAGCGACGTGATGATCATCAGCGGCAGCAGCACGAGCATCGCCACGAGCGGGATCACGAGCGTTTTCAGGAAACCGAGGCCCAGGGTGGCGAGGATGCTGCCGCTCGTCTCGAACAGGCCGTAGTCGGCGAAGACCGCGTGCAGCCAGTCCAGCAGCGGCTGCATGCCGGCGTACAGCAGGCCGCCCCACAACGCCAGCGACAGCAGCAGCGGCACGATGGACAACAGCAGCATGCGCCCCGAGAACTGGGAGCGCAGCGCGCGGCCGTAGGCAATGGCGACGGGGCGCATCATGCCGCGTTGCGCCGGTTGCCGGCTTCGACGAGGCGCACGAGGCCGAGCCACTGCTGGCGCCAGAAACCGCGGCCGTAGTCGCGCGCGGGACGTACACTCCCATCAGGATTGGTGCGCGCGAACTGGTCGCGCACGCCCGTGCCGTGCCAGCCGGGCGCGAAGTTGGCGGTGCCGAACAGCTGGTCCCAGACGGGCAGCAGTACGCCGAAATTGCAGCCGCCCAGCTCGCGCCCCTGCGATTCGTGGCCGATGCCGACGGCGTGGTGCGTGCGGTGGAAGCGCGGCGACACGAGCAGGCGCTCGCCCAGGCGGCCGAAGTGGATGCGCACGTTCGCGTGCTGCAGGCTTTGCAGCGCGCGCGAGACGGAGACGAGCAGCACGTACTGGCTCGGCGCCACGCCGATCGCCAGCGCGATGACGGCCATGTAGACGTCGCGCAGCAGATCGTCCAGCAGGTGGTTGCGGTCGTCGCTCCACAAATTCATGTTCTGCTGGCTGTGGTGCAGGCTGTGCAGGGCCCACCACCAGCGGAACTTGTGCTGGCCGCGGTGGAACCAGTAATCGAAGAAGTCCAGCACGACGAGGTACATGAGGAAGCTGGCGAGCGGGTGGAACCCCGTCATCAGGTTCTCCAGATTGAACGGGCGGACGCCTTCCATGCGCAGCGCCGCGGCCATGCCGTCCATGACCGGGTCGAGCGTGAAGAACACGGCCATGCCGAAGAAGCCGAGGCGGTGGATCAGCGTGTAGATGAAATCGTTGAAGCGCGCGCGGCGGTCCGTCATCTTCTGCGCCGGGATGACCGCCTCCAGCGGCCGCAGCACGAGGTACAGGGCGGCCACTTCGCACAGGCCGGCGAGGAACCATTCGATGCCTTCGAAGGCGTCTTCGATGTATTCGCCGAGGCCCATGGCGAACATTGCGGGTTCGACCGCGTTCTCGAACAGCCATCCCTGCAGGAAGGCGAACCCATCGAGGAAATGCTGAATCATATTTTTATCGGTAGTCCGGATGCGCTCTCAGTGTAGCGAAACAGAAGCCTTTGCGCTCGAGACCGGAGATCAACGGTTCGAGGTTCGCGGGCATCCACGGGTCCTTGCGCGACCAGATGCCCATGTGGGCCATGAAGATGTCGCCATCCTTCAGGTTGTCCAGTGCGCGCTTCAGCAACACCGCGTTGGGGAATTTGTCGCTGGACGTCTCGTCGCCCGAGAATCCGGCCGGCGCCCAGCCCGCGTGTTGATAACCGCATGCCTTCGCGGCCGCGAGGATGTTGGGCGAGCTGTGGCCGCCCGGCGTACGGAAGATCGGGTCCAGGCGGCGGCCCGTCAGCTGTTCGAAGCGCGTGTCGACGCGGCGCAGTTCGTCGCAGTACTGCTGCTGCGTCCAGGTGAGCTTCCGACCCGCATGCGCGCCGAACTGCGGCTTGACGACGATGCGGCCATCCGCCTCGTCGCGCTGGAAATACACGTGGTCGAACGTGTGGCTGCCGAACGCATGACCTTCCGCCACGCGGGCCTTCCAGTAGTCCGCCCACGACGGATCGAGCGACCAGTCGCCGCGCACCGTTTTCTCGTTGGCGAGGAAGAACGTCGCCTTGATGTGGTGGCGGCGCAGCGTGTCGGCGATCAGCTCGGCCTGCGACTGGCTGCCCGTGTCGAACGTCAGGTAGACGGTGCCCTTGCATGCGGGCGCGTCACCCGCATGCGCGCTGGAACTGGCCGCCAGCAGTGCGGCGGCGGCGAGACGCAGCATCACATCCGCGGCGCCGAGTTGGCGAAGAACACCCCGTGCGGCGAGCGGCCGACGGGGATCATCTTGATGACCTTGCGGCTGGCGACGTCGATCACGGCGACTTTCTTGATCCAGCGGAGCGTCACCCACAAGGTCTTGCCGTCGTTCGTCAGTTCCATGCAGTCCGGACCGCCCGGTACGGGGATCATGCCGACGTTTTCCAGCGTGGTCTGGTCGATGATGTTGATCGAGTTCTGCACGCGGTTCGACACGAACACGTGGCGGCGATCGCCGAGGGCGCGGAAGTTGTGGGCGCCGTTGCCCGTCTTGATGCGCTTGACGGTCTTCTGCGCGCGCCAGTCGATCACCTCGACGTAGTCGCTGCCCATGATCCCGACGAGCAGGTACTTGTCGTCCGGCGTCATCGCGATGCCGGCCGGGAGCTTGCCGACCGGGAGGGTCCATTTGACGGTCTGCGTCTTCAGGTCGATGGCGCTGACCTGGTCGCTGCCCTGCTGCGTCACGAACGCGGTCGTGCTGGCCGCGTCGAACGCGATGTGGCTGGGCATGCGCGCGAGCGGCAGGCGCTTGCTGAGCAGCAGGTTGCCGCCTTCGTATTTGTAGACGTCGACGCGGTCCAGGCGCAGCGACGCCGACACGAACCATTTCTGGTCCGGCGAGAAGCCGATCTGGTACGGGTCGAGCACGTCCGCCAGGCGGCGCTGCACCTTGCCCGAAATGGGGTCGAGGAAGATCAGTTCGTTGCCGGCGGAGCTGGCGACGATGACCGACTTGTTGTCCGGCGTGGCCATCAGGTGATGGGGCTCCTTGCCGACCGCGAACGTGCCGTTGTCGGCGCCCGTCTTCTGGTCGAGCAGCTGGACGGTGGCGTCGCGCGAATTGAGTACGACCACGACGTTCGCGTGGGCAGCCTGGATGACCGAAAACAACGCGAAACCAGAGATGAGGGACTTGCAGAAGCGACGCGGCATGGAACGAGACGGACTCAGTGGAAGGAAGCTTTATTCTACGGGGAAACTTGAACGCTCCGAAGCGCAGAACGATGGAATCGCACGCAAGCGGCGCGCCGCCGCAACACAGTGGACAGAGCGTTAATAGCGCTTTGACAGGTCATGGACTACAATCGGCCTTTCACTCTGAACAACAAGGAACACCCATGTCCATCACCACCACGAATTCCGGCCTGCAATACGAAGACACCGTCGTCGGCAGCGGCGCCGAAGCGAAGGCCGGCAACTACGTGACCGTGCACTACACCGGCTGGCTGCAGAACGACGACGGCAGCACCGGCGTCAAGTTCGACTCCAGCAAGGATCGCAACGACCCGTTCCAGTTTCCGCTGGGCGCCGGCCACGTGATCCGCGGCTGGGACGAAGGCGTGCAGGGCATGAAGGTGGGCGGTGCGCGCCGCCTGATCATCCCGGCGAGCCTGGGCTACGGCGCGCGCGGCGCCGGCGGCGTGATTCCGCCGAATGCCACGCTGATCTTCGACGTCGAGCTCCTCGCCGTTTGATGACCGAGCAACGCTTCTAAAATCCGGCCAAATCAGCGGGGATTCCGATGACGATGCGCTAAGATGCCCGCACATCGTCAAAGGAGTTACCATGAGTTTGCAAGAACAGTTCGCCCAGGCCCAGATCGATTCGAAGAACCTGCCCGAGCGTCCGGACAACATGACCCTGCTGAAGATCTACGCATTGTTCAAGCAGGGGTCGAGCGGCGACGTCACGGGCGAGCGTCCCGGCTTCACCGACATGGTCGGCCGCGCCAAGTACGACGCGTGGGCCGCGCTGAAAGGCACGGCACGGGACGAAGCGATGCAACAGTACGTCGACCTGATCGAAGACCTGAAGTAATCAAGCGTTAAACGTCTTGCGCATGCTTTCCGCCACCTTCTGTTCGATGGGGGACGCGAAAGCACTCATCAAAAACCCCAGCTTGATGCGCAACGCGGCCTGGCGCTCGCCCAGCGTGAGCGCCCCCTCCACGCCGCTGCGGGCGAAACGCAGCACGTCCCCTTCCCATTTGCACGTCAGGCCATATTCGCGGGCCAGCTTGTCCGCCACCTTTTGCGCGGCGGCGCGCGCGTCGGTCTGGCTCAGGCTGTGCGGCTGGGTGATGCTGATGTCCGGCATTCGATTTCCTTACTGATTCAAAGCAAACAGCCCGCCATGATGCCAGTTGATGGGCGCAAAGGCCAGCGCTTGCCTAGAGAATAATCAATTGATGAGTCTCAAAACCCAACTTGGGCAAGGGGCGACCATTCCTCGTGTCATCAAGGAGGATTACCATGGATTCGACGCCCACCCAGCCCCCCGTCGGTTTCGTGCCGACGCCCACCGCCTCGTATCGCCAGCACCGCAAGGCCGCGCAACTGCTCGACCAGCCGGGCCGGCCACGGCCGCAATCCGGCCCCGGCAGCGCGTCGGCACTTGAAGGCAGCCAGCCGGGTGATGTGCCCCTGCCCTACGCGTCCGGCGCGCGCGTGCTGATGTGGAAGCAGGATCCGTCGGTGAACGAGATCGGCACGCGCAAGGTCTTCCTGCCCGGCGTCGTGCTGGCCGGTCCGCGCGACGCGCGCATCGTGCTTGCCTCGAGCGATGCCGGCATCCCGCCGGTCGAGCCGAACGCCTTCGGCGACTTCGTGACGATGCCCGATACGCCGCAGTTCGACGCCGTCCACACGTTCGCCGTCGTGCGCCAGACCCTGACGATGTACCAGCGCGCGCTGTCGACGGCCGGCAGCGCGATGCCCCTGCCCTGGCAATGGAACAGCAGCGTCGACACGGCGCCGCTGCAGGTCTGGCCATACGGCCTGCCGAACGTGATGAATGCCTATTACAGCCGCGCGCAGGCGTGCCTGAAGTTCGGCGACTTCGTGCCCGCCGGAGAAACCGCGCGCGTGTACACGTGCCGCTCGTTCGACATCGTCTCGCACGAAACGGGCCACGCCGTGCTGGACGGCCTCAAGCCGCAATGGCTGCTGGCCGACAATCCGCCGCAGACGGGCGGCCTGCACGAATCGTTCGGCGACCTGACGGCGATCTTCCTCGCGCTGTCCCAGCTCGACCAGTGCGAGGCCGTCATCGCCCAGACCAAGGCGCACCTGCACGACAAGACCTTCCTGGCCGACATCGCCGAGCAGTTCGGCCTCGCCCTGGGCAGTACGACCGGGCTGCGCAATGCCGACAACGACCTCACCCTGTCCGAAGCCGGGACCGAGGTGCACGCGATCTCGCAGGTGTTCACGGGCGCCGTCTACGACATCCTGGCCGACGTGTTCGCCCTCGAGCGCGATCCCGCGCTGGAAGATTGCGCCAGCGTCCTGCACCGCGTGGCCGGATGGCTGCGCGGACTCGTGCTGCGCGCGCTGATGGCCGCCCCCGACACGGCCGCCACGTTCGCCGACGTGGCCAACGAGATGCTGCGCCTGGCCTTCGAGGACGGCAAACCGCAGGCCGTCGTCAACGCGATCCGCGACCGGTTCGCTCAGCGCGAGGGCGTCCGCCTCCGCCTGCAGCACGCGTTCGACATCGTAGTATTCGGCCAGGTTCATCGTGCCGCAGCAGGCGCGCCGGTCCTGGCGCGCGCCGGGCGCGTCGGTCACGAGCGGCGCCAGGCGCAGGCCGGCCGGGTGGTCGCCCGT
>NZ_JBKYMO010000285.1:0-7354 GCF_047302915.1 Massilia sp. CT11-108
GCTGTGGGCCGCGATCCTGTGCATCGCCAGATGGCCGCTGTACGCGCGCGGCCGACGTGACGCCCAGCGCGAGCGGCGCGATGAACACGATGGCGACGATGATGGTGACGAGGGCCGCCGCGACGATCGTGCGCCCGCCCAGCGCCGTGCGGACGCGCGCGTACAGCGGCCATGTGGCGATGCACAGGATCGCGGCCCACAGCAGCGGCAGGATGAAGCGCTGCGTCACGAACAGGGCACACAGGACGATCGCCAGCGAAAAGCCGGCGCTCATTACATCGCGTTGGTTGTCGGTCATTACTCCTCCGGTGGATGGGCCATCTTACCAAAGCGTCATCGCCGGGTAAGTAGTGTTGCCGATTATTAAGTGGTCAACTTAAGCGTGTATTAACAGCGGCTGCCCGTCCGTGCATGTCGCCCGCAGGCGGTACAATACCGGACCTTCTTTCCATCTTTTCATTAGAGAACGCCATGGCCGTCAATTCCCCCCTGCCCGTCGCCGCCGAACTGAAACCCGTCGCCGGCATCGAACTCGGTTACGCCGAAGCCGGCATCAAGAAGCCGAACCGCAAGGATGTGCTGGTGATGAAGCTCGCCGAAGGGGCGACCGTCGCCGGCGTGTTCACGAAGAACCGCTTTTGCGCGGCGCCGGTCCAGGTCAGCAAGGCGAATCTCGAATCGGTCAAATCGGGCGGAAAGCCGATCCGCGCGTTGGTCGTCAACACGGGCAACGCGAACGCGGGTACCGGCGAGCCGGGCCTGCAGAACGCGCAGGCCACGTGCGCCGAAGTGGCGCGTCTGCTCGGTCTCGACGCGCAGCAGGTGCTGCCGTTTTCCACCGGCGTGATCCTGGAGCCGCTGCCGGTGCAAAAGATCGTCGCGGGCCTGCCGGCCGCCATTGCGAATTTGAAGGCGGATAACTGGTTCAACGCGGCCGAAGCCATCATGACGACGGACACGCAGCCGAAAGCGGCGTCGCTGACGACCACCATCGGCGGCCACACCGTCACGATGACCGGCATCAGCAAGGGCGCCGGCATGATCAAGCCGAACATGGCGACGATGCTGGGCTATCTCGCCTTCGACGCGAAGGTCGCGCAACCCGTGCTGGACGAACTGGTGAAGTACGCGGCCGACCGCTCGTTCAACAGCATCACGATCGACGGCGACACGTCGACCAACGACTCGTTCATCCTCGTCGCCACGGGCGCGGGTTCGCTCGTCGTCGATTCGACCGACAGCCCGGACTACGCAGCGCTGCGCGACGCCGTCACCGGCATCTCGCGCCACCTGGCGCAGCAGATCATCCGCGACGGCGAAGGCGCCACCAAGTTCATCACGATCACCGTGGAGCAGGGCCGCGACATGGAAGAATGCCGCAAGATCGCCTACGCCATCGCCCACTCGCCGCTTGTGAAGACCGCGTTCTTCGCATCGGACCCGAACCTGGGCCGCATCCTGGCCGCCATCGGCTACGCGGGCGTCGACGATCTCGATACGGCGAAGCTCGACCTGTACCTGGACGACGTCCTCGTCGCCAAGGCCGGCGGCCGCAATCCGGCGTACAAGGAAGAGGATGGCCAGCGCGTGATGAAGAAGGCCGAGATCCTCGTGCGCGTCGTCCTCGCGCGCGGCGAGGCGGATGCCACCGTGTGGACCTGCGACCTGTCGCACGACTACGTCTCGATCAACGCCGACTACCGTTCCTGACCCGATGAACCAGCTGGAGAATTTCCTGCACCGCGCCGAAGCCCTGCTGGCGCGCGTGGAGGCTTTATTGCCGCCCGCGGCGCCGCGCGATCCGGATTTCCGCCACGGTTACGCCTACCGCTGGCGCAAGCGCCCGGGCGCGGGCAACGTCAAGTACCTGCAGGCCGTGGCGCACACGGCCTGCATCCGCCTGGACGACCTGCAGCACATCGGTCCGCAGAAAGAGCAGATCGAGCAGAATACGCGCCAGTTCGTGACCAAACGCCCCGCCAACAACGTGTTGCTGACGGGCGCGCGCGGCACCGGTAAATCGTCGCTGATCAAGGCGTGCCTGAACCAGTTCGCGCCGCAGGGCCTGCGCCTGATCGAAGTGGACAAGGCCGACCTGGCCGACCTGCCGGACATCGTCGACCTCGTCGCGGGCCGGCCGGAGCGCTTCGTGATCTTTTGCGACGACCTCAGTTTCGAAGAGGGCGAAGCGGGCTACAAGGCGCTGAAGGTGGCGCTCGATGGCAGCATTGCGGCGCAGTCGGACAACGTCCTGATCTACGCGACGTCGAACCGCCGCCACCTGATGCCGGAAAAGTTCTCGGACAACGCCGGCTACAAGCACGTGGCCGACGACGACCTGCACCCGGCCGAGACGGTCGAGGAAAAGATCTCGCTGTCCGAACGCTTCGGCCTGTGGCTGTCGTTCTATCCGTTCAAGCAGGACGACTACCTGGACATCGTCGGCCACTGGCTGGCGAGCTTCGGCTGCACGCCGGAGCAGATCGAAGGCGCGCGCGGCGATGCGCTGCGCTGGGCACTGGGCCGCGGCTCGCGCTCGGGCCGCGTCGCGTGGCAGTTCGCCAAGGACTACGCGGGCAAGCTGCCGCCCGCGCCGGTACAGGAACAGGTCGATGTCTGAGAAGCCGGTCGATGTGGCCGTGGGCGTGCTGATGCGCCCGAACGGCGACGTGCTGCTGGGCCAGCGCCCGGACGGCAAGCCGTATGCCGGCTACTGGGAATTCCCGGGCGGGAAGGTCGAACCCGGGGAAGACATCTTCCACGCGCTGCAGCGCGAATTCGTCGAAGAGCTGGGCGTGAGGGTGATCTCGGCCGAGCCGTGGTGCTGCGTCGAACACGTGTACGAGCACGCGCACGTGCGGCTGTATTTCTACATCAGCCGCGAGTGGGAAGGCGAGCCGCAAAGCCTGGAAGGGCAGGCGTTCGCGTGGCAGGGCGCGTATGCCGTCAGTCCTCTGCTGCCGGCGACGATTCCGCTGCTCGACTGGCTGGACCAGGTGCGGTACGCGGGGCGTTCCGGCGCCTGATCCGTTCCGCCGCCGCATCCAGGTCACGCGTGTCGTGCCGGCGGCGGCGCTCGCGCCAGCGTTTCCACGCATCGCAGCCGTCGCAGACATCGCACAGATCGAACGCGTCGCAGGGTAGATGCCGCGGCACGCCGCCGCAGTGGTGGTGGCCGTCGCACGGAAAATGGCAGTGGCCGGGGCCGTCGCAGGGCACGTCGCACGGCGCGTCGCAGAATCCCTGCTGGCGTCGCACGCGCGGATGGAGCACGGGCGCGGGCGGACGCGGCATCCGCCGGTGCACGTGGCCGCACAGCGCGAGGCGGCGGTCGAGCAGCCCGAGTCCGCGCCTGAGCCCGAAGCGCGCGATGACCGCATAGCCATACGCCGAGCAGCTGTCACCGCTCGTCGCCACGCGCAGTGCGCAGGAAAAGCCCTTGTACGGAGAGATGAAACGCTGGTAGAAGCGGATGGCGGCCAGCGCCAGTGCGGCGGCCTTCACGCGACCTTATTCTTTCGAGACGGCGTCGTCGTCGGTATCGCCCGGCGGCGCGCCGGGGATCGTGTATTTCTCTTCGGCCCAGGCGCCCAGGTCGATTTGCTTGCAGCGTTCGGAACAGAATGGGCGGAATTTGTTTTCCGGCTTCCATTCGACCTTCATGCCGCAGGTGGGGCAGGATACGACGGTCATGGTGTGCTTCTAAAAATTGCAGAGTGTGAGTTCGAACGGGACGTCTTCTTCCAGCGGCTTCGGTTTCAGGTCGCCGCCCTGGGTCGTGAAGCGTACCCACAGCATGTACTTGTTGGCGGAGATCTCCGGGATCGCGCCGAGCGACTCGTCCACCGACAGGCGCAGCATCTGGTACACCTTGCCTTGCAGCATCTGCTGGTAGCTGCCGGACGAGGCGATCATCTTGACGGGGCCGCCGGAATTGCGCAGCAGGCGCAGCACGAGGGCCAGGGCCTCGAACAGCGGGGCCAGCGGGGCGAACCACGCCATGATGTCGGCGTGGCGCTGTTCGGTCGGGCGCCGCTGCCACGCGTGGTAGGACGGCAGGTCGAATTCGCAGGCGCCGCCGGGGATGATCGTGCGGCCGCGGATGCTCATCAGCCATTCGTTGTCGCGCACGTTCTGGCCCGTCTTGCCCTGGGCGTTGACGAGGGCGTTGCTGACCGTGTCGAGCTCGGCCAGCACGGCGTCGAGCATGTCCCTGGCGACAGCGGGATTGCTGCGGTAGCCCAGCAGGCTCTGCTTCTGGCGTTCGAGTTCCTGCAGCAGGTCGGACTTGAGGTCCGCGCGGCCCGCCACTTCCAGCATGTCGAAGATCGTCGCGAGCGCGACATGGTGCTGCAGAGGATGTTCCTGGGCTACAAAGAATTTGAACTTCTCGTACAGGTCCTCCAGCCGCAACAACGTGCGAATCCGCTCGTTGAATGGGTATTCATAGACGATCAAAATGTCATTCCTCTCATTCCCCTGAATGTAGGCTGGCGGGTAACCTCGTGATTCTGAACCATGATGCACAAAATTACAAACGCTGGCTTGGCGGCATTGTTAATCTTGCCGCTTCGTCAAGATAAAAGCGGTGCAAGCGTTCCACTTGCGGCAACAGGGCGTCGATGCCGGCGTCGTTCAGGATCACGTCGTGCGC
The DNA here is from genome assembly GCF_047302915.1 of Massilia sp. CT11-108. Lineage (NCBI taxonomy): Bacteria > Pseudomonadati > Pseudomonadota > Betaproteobacteria > Burkholderiales > Oxalobacteraceae > Massilia > Massilia sp. CT11-108. The sequence continues at coordinate 4,655 of NZ_JBKYMO010000285.1, forward strand.
TTCTTCCAGGCGGCGCGCCCGCGTCACCTGGGCCGCCATGATGGCACGGACCTGGTCTTCCGCCATGCCGTTGCGGGCCATCACGCGTGCGACCTGCGTTTCTTCCGAACAGTCGATCGCGAGCACGCGCGCGACGCGCTCGCGCCAGGTGCCCGATTCGATCAGCAGCGGCACGACGAAGATCGTGTAAGGACCATCCGCGAGCAGGGCGGCGGCGGCCGTCGCTTCGCGGATGCGGGGATGCAGGATGCCCTCCAGGCGGGCGCGCGCGGACGGGTCGGAGAACGCGAGCGCGCGCATTTTCGCGCGGTCGAGGGCGCCGTCCGGCGTGGCGTAGTCGGGACCGAATTCCTCGATCAGCGCGGGCATCGCGGCGCCGTGCGGGGCCGTGAGGCTGTGGGCGATCTGGTCGGTGTCGATGACGGCGGCGCCGCGCGCGGCGAACAGGTCGGCCACGGTCGTCTTGCCGCAGCCGATGCCACCGGTGAGCCCTACCGCAAAACGTGAAGCTGTCTCCATGCGATCCTCGGGCCCGGCGCGAGGCTAGACCAAGAAACCCTGCGCGTAGCGGGTGAGTGGTATTCCGTACAAGAGTGCGATCATACCAGCCGCGGCGAGATACGGTCCGAAGGGGATCGGATTGTTGCGGTCGCGGCGGGCGAACACGATCAGCGAGATGCCGACGATGGCGCCGACGACGGACGACAGGATGATAATGGTCGGCAGCATCGCCCAGCCCATCCACGCGCCCAGCGCGGCGAGCAGCTTGAAGTCGCCGTAGCCCATGCCTTCCTTGCCGGTGGCGAGCTTGAACAGCCAGTACACGGCCCACAGCGCCAGGTAGCCGGCCATGGCGCCGATCACGGCGTCGCGCAGCGGGACGATGGTGCCGTTCAGGTTCACGAGCAGGCCCAGCCAGAGCAGCGGATACGTGAGGTCGTCCGGCAATGTCTTCGTGTCGTAGTCGATCATGGTCATCGCGATGAGGAAGTACGCGAACGCGAGGCTCGCGAGGCCCAGCCAGCCGCTGCCGAAATGCCAGACCAGCACGGCCGACAGCAGGCCCGTGACGGCTTCCACGATCGGATAGCGGGGCGAAATCGGCGCCTTGCACGCGCTGCATTTGCCTCGTAGGGCCAGCCAGCTGACGATGGGGATGTTTTCCAGCGCCGTGATCTGGTGGCCGCAGTGCGGGCAGGCGGAGCGGGGCACCATCAGGTTGAAGCGGTCCGGGTGCGGCAGGTCCTTGCCCGCTTCGTGCGCGATGTAGTTGTCGAGTTCGCGCTGCGCCATCACGGGCAGGCGGTACACGACCACATTCAGGAAGCTGCCGATCAACAGGCCGAACAAGGCGGCGGCGAGGGTCGCGGCGAGGGTCGCCGGGGCGGCGAAGAGCAGGGTTTCCATGAGTGCGATGATCCGGTGGGTGGCTGATTCCGTGGATCAACTATTCTAGGGGTTTTCCCGCTCTTTGGGCAGCACAATGAGGCGCCGCCGCCACGTTCAGGCCGCCTGTGGCTGCGCGATCAGGTCGAACAGGCGCTCCAGCGGCACCGGCCGGCCCGGCAGCCAGCCCTGCACGAGGGGACAGCCGAACTGGCGCAGATAGCCCAGCTGGGCATCGGTCTCGACGCCTTCCGCGACCACCGTCAGCTTCATGTGCCGGCCGAGGTCGAGGAGCGAACGCACGATGGCGCAATCGTTCCGGTCGTACGGCACGCCGGCCATGAACAGCCGGTCGATCTTGAGCGAGCCGATCGGCAGCTTCTTCAGCAGGGACAGCGACGAATAGCCCATGCCGAAGTCGTCCAGGCCGATGCCGAAGCCGCGCCGGCGCAGTTCGCGCATGATGGCGATCGATTTATCGGCATGCTTCATCACGACGCCTTCCGTCAGTTCGAGGCAGATGCCGCGGGGATCGACGCCGGCCGCCGCGGCGATGGCCGTGAGCCGGTCCGGCAGTTCGGCATCGATGAATTCCGGCGCCGCCATGTTGACGTGCACGCGCACGCGGGTCAGCCCGGCCGCGCGCAGGCGGGCGAGGTCGTGGCAGGCCTGGCGTACGACCCAGCGGCCGATGTCGACGATCAGGCGGCTCTGCTCCGCCAGCGGAATGAACACGTTCGGCGGGACGATCTCGCCGTTCGGCCGGCGCCAGCGGATCAGCGCCTCGACGGCCTCGATGTCCATGTCGGTGGTCGTGCGGATCGGCTGGTACTCGAGGAAGAATTCGCCGCGCCGGATCGCGGAATGCAGGTCGGTCAGCAGGCCGATGCGATGGCCCGCGTCGGCCGGCGCGCCGTCGCCGCTGAAGCGGCTGGCCAGGTTGCGGCCGTTCCGCTTGCTGGTGTACATGGCGGCATCGGCCGCGTGCAGCAGTTCGCGCGTGCAGCCGCCATGGTCGGGATACGTGCTGATGCCGATGCTCGCCGACACGGCGAGCCGGTGCTCGCCGTAGACGAAGCGGCGCCGCGCCGCGTCCAGCACGGACTCGGCGACGCGTTCCAGTTCCTGCGGCGTGACGCCGGGCGCCGACAGCAGCGCGAACTCGTCGCCGCCCAGGCGGCCGATGCGCCAGCCGGCCGGCGCCCGCGCGCGCAGGCGTGACGCGAACGTCGTCAGCACGACCTTGCCGGCGTCGTGGCCGAAGGCGTCGGTGATGGGCTTGAACTGGTCGAGGTCGACGCACAGCACCCCGAA
>NZ_JBKYMO010000286.1:0-7339 GCF_047302915.1 Massilia sp. CT11-108
CGTGTGGGCTGCGCGGTATCGTGCGTGGGGTAATGTGCTCGAGGTTGCGCAGCGGGATTCGCCGGAGGTGGTTTCGCCTGATGAGATCGGGGAAGTGCAGCCTGTTCGGTTCCAGGGGCAGTATTACGATAACGAGAGCGGATTGCATTACAACCGGTTCCGTTACTATGATCCGGATATTGGGCGGTTTGTTTCAGTTGATCCGATCGGTCTGTTGGGTGGGGCGAACACATTTACGTATGTTTGGAACCCGGTAACCTGGATTGATCCGTTTGGTCTGAGCCCGTGTCGGGCCGGTCAGGGAACGCCAAGTGAAAAAGGTGCCACGCGGACCGACACTTTGCCTAGGCAACCGAATACAACACGCTCGGGAGTAACTCGAACAAATGCTGCTGATTGGCGTGCTCTTCGTGATCACTGGGATAGCATTGGATATGGCGAAATACTTAGCGGAGATAATTTATCAGCAATCGCTAAGGGTAGGACTCCTAAAGTAGATGAGGCATGGGTTATGTTTTTTCCGGAAGATGTCGGTTTAATGGGCGAAAAAATTTCGATGCATCATATCGCTAGTACTCCGGTGACAATTCCGTTGCCAGCAACTCGTCATTTGAACGCTCATCTTCCTGGAGGGTTCCGTTATAACGTCGGCGGCCCCGGATCAGCCCTGCCTTTTTATCCACCTAAATTGACTGAGCCTTGATAAATATTATGCAAATCCAGTTCGTTGAATCGCACCCAAAGCAGAAATTACTTTTTTTTCTGGCCCAAGACGTGGACGATGAAGCTCGGAAATTGGTAAGGGATGCAATTGAAAAAATGTCGTCATTGAGAACTTGGGTTATCCGTGCCCCTGAGTTTGTCGATACTGTGGAAAGCACGGGGACGCGTCCAGGTGACGCTCTAGTTGAAACAGTGGGGGGGGTGCATGAGATTTATTCGGCGTCGCCCTCTAATCATCTGCCCCGCGAAATCGATGCGCTTCTTCTTGAAGAGGTTGAATATATTGTCGATTCCGTCCAGCGCTTATCGCAAGAGCATGGACTTGAATTCGAGTTTGAATTGGACGGGCAATATGTGGGCACTATCGATAACGGGGTCATTGATGCCATTCTGGCTAAAGGATTGATTGAAGAATGGCGAAATCACATCAATGCGGCAAATTAAAACCTTTACGTTAATGTGAGCACTTGGCGGGTCAAGCTGCGGTGTTAATTTGGCCGAACCAGGACAAATGGTCGAAACCGGGTCATTCGCCATATTGAACCCAATATTGCGACAACGAACTGGCTTGCATTACAACCTGTTCCGCTACTATGATCCAGATATTGGGTGGGTTGTTTCCATTGATCTGATCGGTCTATTGGGCGGAGTTAATACCTTCGCCTATACTTCCAATCCAATAAGCTGGGTCGATCCGCTAGGCTTAACGCCATGCAGATTTTCTGAAAATGGCGGGAATCCTGGCAGGGTTTATTGGCCAAATCAGACTGAATTTGAAGGAATTACGGCCTATCCCAGAAATGATACTTTTGATCAAAATTTAGTCACGTCGTGGTGCGCAAGCGGGAAAGTTATTTCCGGAACGAATATTGAGAGGATGGCGACAGGTCGCGAGCCGATTGGCACGGATGGGAAGCCCATACACCTTCACCACATGCTCCAATCAAATGACAGCGCGATAGCTGAGTTGACGCAGACATTCCATTAGAAAATAGTGAAATAATTCACATTAATCCCAACGTTATCCCTTCGGGGATTGATCGGTCCGCATTTGATGCATGGAAGGCTCGCTATTGGGCGAACCGTGCGACTAACGATGGGGCGCAATAAATTATGAATCCACCTTTAACGGCGACGGAGATTAAAAAATTGATCGCGGCCCATCAGTCGATCATTGATTTTGGATCATCGTCCGATGCGGTAGACGATGAATGGCTGGTAAATGCAGAAAACGCGCTAAATCGAAAGTTGTCAGAATCATATAGGTGGTTTCTCAAGCAATATGCAGGCGGCGAAATTGGAGGGGAAGAGATTTACAGTATTTATGGAGTTCCTTTTGAGTCGGCGAATGGGGGGCATAGTTTTTCAACATCTAATGAATCGTAAAGCTGGGCTGCTGGACGATTCAAAACTTGTTGTTAGTGAGACTGATCTTGGTGAAGTTTTTTTCTTCGACTATAGAAATTTCAAAAACGGCGAATGTCCGATATATCTAAGGCTCCCGTCGGGCGAGGATATGCCGTACGCTGAGAATTTTTATGAATTTCTTGGGAAACGAATTGAGGCTCATGTCTCATGATGCCTTAATTCAGCGGTGTGGGTTTCGCAAGATATTTAGCCGTCAATTTTTCGCGAGAATTCTTCTCAAACAAATAGATTAGTTGACGCGCTCGTCGACGCGGTAGCGTCAGCCGTGGTGCGGCTGCGGTTGTATCGGGCAGATAATTCGCTTGCGCTGCGTGTTCACGTGCAGACGACGCTGCCGGATGGCCGCATCCTGAACAACCTGTACTACGGCTCGGGTCACCTGCACCAGGTGAACCTGGACGGCGAGGTCATCACCGATATTGAGCGCGACCGGGCGCACCGCATGGTGGCCCGCACGCAGGGGGCGCTCGTCAGCCAGTTCCGGTACGACCCGGTGGGGCGCCTGTTGTCGCAGACGGCGGGCGAGGGGGCATCGACCATCATCACGCGCAAGTACGAGTACGACGAGGTGGGCAATCTCGTGTCGATCGACGATCAGCGCAACGGTGTGACGCGCTACAGCTACGATCCGATCGGGCGCATTTTGTCGGCCGTGCAGCCGCAGTCGAGCGAGCGGTTTGCGTTCGATCCGGCGCATAACCTGCTCGATGCCACCGTGGCGCCGGTCGGCCGCGTCGAAGGTAACCGTATTCGCGTGTACGAGGACAAGCGTTACGACTACGATGGGCATGGCAATGTCGTCGAGAAGCTGGTCGGCAAGCATACGCGGATGCGATTCGAGTGGAATCCTGGGCATCAGCTGGTGCGTAGCGTGGTGGCGCGCGGGCCGACCGATAGCGCGCAGACTGTCAGCTATGCCTACGATCCGTTCGGACGCCGGATTTCCAAGCGTGATGCGTTTGGTGTGACCCGCTTTGTCTGGGATGGCAACCGGTTGCTGTGCGAGGAGCGCGGGAGTCATGCGCGGACGTATGTGTATGGCGAGGATGCGTTTGTGCCGTTGGCGGGGCTGGATTCAGTGGCAGGTGCGGATGGCGCCGAGCCGGCCGAGATGCGGCATTTGCATACGGACCATTTGGGGACGCCGCGGGAGTTGACCGATGCGGATGGGCGCGTTGTGTGGGCTGCGCGGTATCGAGCTTGGGGGAATGTGCTCGAGGTTGTGCGGGAGGAGGTGCCGGTCGTCGTATTGCCCGATGAGATCGGGGAGGTGCAGCCTGTTCGGTTTCAAGGGCAGTATCACGATAACGAAAGCGGATTGCATTACAACCGGTTCCGTTACTATGATCCGGATATTGGGCGGTTTGTTTCGATTGATCCGATTGGCCTAGCTGGCGGTACAAATGGTTATGGTTATGCGTCTAACCCAGTTGGCTGGGTGGATCCGGCAGGACTGAGTCCATGTAAAAATGGCAATACGGAAGGGGCGAATAAGATCGCGACGCCAGCCTCATGGGGTCTTACCCTATCTGAGACCAAGACAGTTCTGTCATCTGCACAAGTGCCCTATAAAGGATCTACTATCGTCGGGCATGCGCTTGCTAAACATAGCGGAAGACCTGTTACGTTTAGCAATCCGTCTGTTTCTGGGGCCGAGGTATGGGGGAAGATTAAAGGAAAAATGACCACTTGGAACGAGCAAGGCAAGTTCCACCTGAAGGATATCATTCGGGCTCCCGGTGACTTTTCACCGATAGCGGATGGGAATCTGGTCTTTCTGGAAAAGCGTTTGCCTGATGGTCGTGGAGTACGGTTGAATCAAGATAAGACCTTTAAAGAATTCATTGACTAATGAACGGGCTATTGGAGTTTGTTTTCGAAGAGGTTTCGCCCAGTCATCTCGCGGCAATGGTTATCGAATGCGTGCGTGAAAAGAACAACGTCAGCGAAGTGGTACGGGACGGCGTACCCTTGCGACTGGATTCTGTTCTCGACTCGGCCTACTTGTCGAAAATCGCAGCTGGCGATGAAGACGTTGCGTGCACCGCTAATCTCAAACACCTGAGTGTCGGTGAGAACTTAGTTGAGTGTGTAACGTTGCGTATAATTCATTATGATGACATCAGCGATGTCTCATTGCTTTTTTCAAGTTTCGATTGCAAGAAAGCAGGTATATCGACATCTGAAGAGCTTTATCGTTGGGCTAAAGGGTTCAGCGTCAAATATCGCATCGCCAATTTCTTCGGCGGCTTAGAGCCCGCTTCGGACAAGCAGACGCAACTATTCTCGAAAGATCGAGTCGGTCCTGTCATGGAATTGCGGTAGGACTGATGAAGTAAAACCAAAGAGATAAGGCTTTTCAAGGGATAGGTAAAACAGGACATCGAGCCAAGGGGACGCCACGAAAAACATTGTCCAGGTCGAGCGTGATAATGACCCGGTACCATATTGTGAATACGACGCTGCCGGATGGCCATGTTCGGAAAAACTTGTAATACGGCTCGGGCAACCTAAAAATGAGCATCAGCGACATCGCAAGATTGATTACTCCGCCAAACAATCCAAACGAAGCTCCCCAACAGCATGATTGGTCGAAGATTGAAGCCACGCTTGCAACTTCTCTTCCCAAAGATTACAAAGAGTTTATAAACTTATTTGGCACTGGGAAGATAGATAATTTCTTATGGATATTTAACCCATTCTCACAAAACGAAAATATAAATTTGACGACGCTGCAATTGGTTGACAGAGCGGATCACGCGTCGCGCCATCTTGACTATCATGCAAATGGTGTTGGCGGTCGGAACACATGGGGTGGCGGAACCCGTTGCCGTTAATTTTAGGAGTGTTTATGAAAATATATCAATCGATTCAGGATTTGCTTGGTGAGTTACACGGGCTTTACTGGGATTCGGCTCTTTTTATTAATGAAAGTGCGTGGAAGGGCGATCCTCAGCACACAGAGATCCTCGTTTTGGAAGGGGATGAAGAACTCGAAGACGTCGTTCCAGGGACGCATCTGCCAAAGATTGCGGAAGTTAGGAATGTGCGGCAACTATTTGATATGGAAACTTTTCGAGATGTAGTTAATTTCGAGCGGAAGAGAAATCCTGGAGCGTCTGTTTCGGAAATCATCTTCGCCATAAATTTTTATCGTGAGAAAGATGACTTCTTTGATCCGCGGAAATGATTGACCGGTAAAAAAGGCACGGAGGGCGCGATAAGAAACTCGGCTGTGTCCGTACTGGCTTTGTTGCACAAATCTGTCCCTGCAGAGGCCGAGCCGGACCATGGGTAAACCAGCGGCATGTGCGCGCCAACCAGACCGAAATACCGAACGACCAACTGGAAGGAATACGACGAAGCGTTGAGAGCGAGCCGATCGCTGCTGTTTCGGCTGGCAAGGACATGCGCTGGCACGGCGGCGCCAACGGCAAACGGGGCCGCAGACCCAGGTACAGCGAGGCGGCGATTCAGTTCTGCCTGACGATCAAAAGCCTGTTCAATCTGCCACTGCGACAGGCGATGGGCATGACGCAACGTCTGCTCAGGCTAGCCGGCCTGGACTGGCAGACTCCCGACTTCAGCACCGTCAGCCGGCGCCAAAAACATCTGGCGGCGATGATCGGAGCGCACCCGACGACGACGGGCTTGCATCTGCTGGTCGACTGCACCTGCATCAAGATGCTGGGTGAAGGCGGGTGGAAGACGAAGAAGCGCGGCGCCGACTACCGCCGCCAGTGGCGCAAGGTCCATCTTGATATCGATGCCACCACACTGGAAAATCCGGGCCACCGCACCGCCTACGAATTCGATCGCGATGGCAAGCCGCTGAAATTCATCGACGCGCGGCGGCGTGCTGGAATACCGCTACGACACGGCGCGCCGGATCGCGGAACTGATCAACGAGAACGGCGACGTGCACCGGTTTGTTTACGACACGCTGGACCGGCTGGCGGAAGAGACCAGTTTCGATGCGCGCGTGACGCGTTATCGCTACGACGACAGCGGGCTCATCGTCGGCAAGGACGAGCTGGGCTGCGCGCCGCGCACGGAATTGACGCCCATCGCGACGACGTATGTGCGCGATGCGCTGGGCCAGCTGACGGAAAAGGTGATTTCGCGCGTGACGGGTGCGGCACAGGCGCAGCAGATGCGGCTGCGCTTCGCCTACGACGCGCTGAGGCGCATGACGCAGGCGATCAATGCGGATGCGACGGTTGGCATGACGTATGACGCGGTCGGGCAATTGATTGCGGAGCAGACGGATGCCTCGGGCGTTTCGTGTGTCCTTCGTCATCAGTACGACGAGCTGGGCAACCGGGTGCAGACGACGTTGCCGGATGGGCGTGTCCTGAACAACCTGTACTACGGCTCGGGCCATTTGCACCAGGTGAACCTGGACGGCGAGGTCATTACCGACATCGAACGGGGACCGGGCGCACCGGATGATCGCCCGCTCGCAGGGGACGCTCGTCAGCCAGTTCCGGTACGACCCCGTGGGGCGGCTGTTGTCGCAGACGGCGGGCGAGGGCGCGTCGACCGTCATCGCGCGGCAGTACGAGTACGACGAAGTTGGCAACCTCGTATCGATCGACGACCAGCGCAACGGTGTGACACGCTACAGCTACGATCCGATCGGACGCATTTTGTCGGCCGTGCAGCCGCAGTCGAGCGAGCGCTTTGGGTTCGATCCGGCGCACAACATGCTCGACACGACAGTGGCGGCCGTCGGGCGCGTCGAGGGCAACCGCATCCGGGTGTACGAGGACAAGCGTTATGACTACGATGCGCACGGCAACGTGGTCGAGAAGCTGGTCGGCAAGCATACGCGGATGCGGTTCGAGTGGAATCCGGCGCATCAGCTGGTGCGCAGCGTGGTGGCGCGCGGGGAGATCGATACTGCGCAGACGGTCAGCTATGCCTACGATCCGTTCGGACGCCGGATTGCGAAGCGGGATGCGTTTGGCGTCACGCGGTTCGTGTGGGATGGGAACCGGTTGCTGTGCGAGAACCGGGGGAGTCATGCGCGGACGTACGTGTATGGCGAGGATGCGTTCGTGCCGCTGGCGCGCGTGGACGCTGTTGCTGGCGCGGACGGCGCGGCGTGGGTTGAGGTGCGGCATTTGCATACGGATCATCTCGGGACGCCGCGGGAGATGACCGATGCGGGTGGGCGGGTCGTGTG
>NZ_JBKYMO010000287.1:0-7333 GCF_047302915.1 Massilia sp. CT11-108
CGGCCGGCTTCGCGCCGAGCGCCGCCAGCGCCTGCACGGGTGCGGGGCTGCGGTTCCAGACGTGGACGGGCTGGCCGGACTTCAGCAGGTTGGCCGCCATGTGGTGGCCCATGCTGCCCAGGCCGATGAATGCGATGCTCATGCGTGTTCCTTATTCGAGTGTCTGCCCGCTATGGGCAAAACCGATATTAAACCAGCGTGAGGCTGACGATGTCGCAACACGCGCGTTCAACAGAACAATCTCCACGCCTGTTTATGTTATCGTTAACCTTTATAACTTTATATACAGATCCACCATAACTCGGCCATATAGATGTTGTTGCTCAATCAATATCTCGCAGTCTTGCGAGACCACGGGCAAGGCGACGGGGACGCCCGGTACGCCCTTGAACGTGACAGTCCCGGCGCACGATGTCGCGAGGCTGAGGTGTCGCCGGTTAATGATGTTCACTCATGAAGGGGTACCGATGAAAATCAGTTCTAGAGAAGAGTTTATGGGCATCCGACACATCCTCGCGACACTGTTCCTGGCCAGCACCGCCGCGCTGCCGGGTCATGGCGCGGCGCAGGTCACCGGTTTCACGCATCCGGGCACGCCGCTCACCGTGTCCGATCTCGCGACGCTCAAGTCCTATGTCGACCAGGGCAGGCAGCCATGGAAGTCCGGCTATGACCAATTGAAGGCCGACGGCAAATCGCAGTCCACCTACGTCATGGCGGGTCCATTCGCGACCGTGAGCCGCAGCCCCGACGTGAATCTCTGGCCATGGCGTAACGACATGATCGCCGTCTGGAATCTGTCGCGGATGTGGTATTTCACCGGCAACGACGCCTACGCAAAGAAAGCGCACGATATCCTGATCGCGTGGGCGACCAACCAGACGGCGTTCTCGGGCGGCGAGTCGATGCTCGACCTGGGCGACTACGCTTACAGGTTCGTGGGCGGCGCGGACATCCTGCGCGGCACCTGGTCGGGTTGGACGGCCAGCGATACGGCCACGGTCAAGGCATATTTCGCCAATGTCCTGATTCCGGCGTCGAACCCTTACGGCGAAAACATGTTCGGCGCCGCCAACAAGGGCGCGCTGGCCCTGAACGCGCTCGGACTGATGGCCATCTTCAACGACGACACCGCGTTGCTGAACCAGGTCGTCGCCCAGACGCGCACCCTCGCCCACATCGGCCTGCGCAGTTCCAACGACATCGGCATGCTCGGCGATTCCCTGCGCGACCAGGGGCACGCCCATGGCCAGCTGTTGTCGCTGTCCATGCTCGCCGAAGCGCTGTGGAAACAGGGCATCGACGTCTATGCCGATCTCGACGAGCGCCTGCTGGCGGCAGGCGAATATTTCGCACGGGTGAACGAGCTCGCGCCGACGCCGTTCCTCCCGTTCGGCACCACCGACGCCTACTACATCGCCGACAACACGAACCGCGGATGGGGCGGCGGGAACATCGCGCTCAATGTGATCCATGGCGCCTACGCGGTCCGCAAGGGCAGGCCTGCCCCCTACATCGCGCAGCGGCGCCTGTGGATGCCGGTGGACAGCACCAGCTTCATGTTCATGAAGGAGGTCGACACCTCGACGGCCGCGCCCGCGCCGGCGCTCGCCATTCCCGCGACGACCTCGATCACTTCGGGCTTGAATGATATCGATATCGGAAACAGCACCCCGGCCGGCACGTCCTCGTACGCCAACGGCAAATGGACCGTGGTGGGCGCAGGCGCCGACAGCTGGGGCACGGCCGATGGCGGCCACTTCGCCTACAAGGCCCTCATCGGCGACGGCGCGATCATCGCGAAAGTCGAGACGATCCAGAACACCAGCCCGTACGCCAAGGCGGGCGTGATGATGCGCACCGGCCTGGCCCAGGGAGCGCCGCGCGCCACGATGCTCGTGACGAACCAGGTCAAGGTCGAACAGAACATGCCGAACCTTGCTGTCTACGGCGGCACGAACTATGGCAACAAGGCCCTGCCCATCGCGAACACCGTGCCCTCTTACTGGGTGAAGCTCGAGCGCATCGGCAACATGATCACTGGCTACGTGTCGCCCGACGGCACCAACTGGGCCGCCACCGACGTCGGCCGCATCGACGGCACGCTGCCCGCCACGATCTATGCCGGCCTGGCGGTCGTCTCGCATGCCAACGGCACGCTGAACACCTCCACTTTCAGCAACGTCCAGGTCACGGGCGGCAACGGTGGCGCGCCGAGCGTCATCCCGGCCGCGCCCGCCACGCTGCTGGCCGAACCGGGCGACGGGGCCGTTCCGCTGCGCTGGCAGCAGTCCTTCGGTGCCACGAGTTACACGGTCAAGCGCGCCACGTTCAGCGGCGGCCCCTACACGACCATCGCATCGGGCGTCACGGACGGCAGCTACACGGATAATTCGGTGAGCAACGGCATGACCTACTACTACACGGTCACGGCGACCAACACCGCCGGCACGAGCGCGAATTCTCCCGAGGACAACGCCACGCCCGTGCATCCGTTGACGAACGTGGCCACCGGCGGCAGTGCCACCGACGGCGCCAACAACGCGGCCAACGCCGGACTGGCCTTCGACCGGAACTCGGCGACGAAATGGCTCTACGGGGCCCCGACCGGGTGGCTGAAGTACGACCTGGGCCACACGGAGACCGTCCTGCGCTATACGGTCATCAGCGCCAGCGACATGGCCCCGCGCGATCCGAAGGACTGGCAGTTCCAGGGCTCCAACGACGGCGTCGGCTGGACGACGCTCGACGCGCAAAGCAACCAGGTGTTCGCCAACCGTCTCCAGCCGAAAAGCTACCCGGTCGCGGGGGGAGGCGCGTATCGCTGGTATCGGCTCAACATCACGGCCAATAATGGCGATACCGCCTCGACGGCGCTGTCGGAGCTCGGGCTGTTTGCCGCGAAGCCGTGAGACGCGGCAGGCGTCCTGCGTAAAGAGGACCGGGACGCGCAGTCCCGGTCTTTTCATCGCGTAGCGCCGACCTTTGCTATGCTCCCCTGCATCGAACATCGTCCCGGAAAGTCAGAGCATGGGCATCGCCATCACCGCCTGCGCGTTCCTGCTGATCGCCACGACCGTGATCCACTACGAGGTGCTGCGTTTGATGACGGCCGCGTTGCCCGCATTGCGCATCCCGCCGCGCATGCGGCTCGTATTCGTGATCGTCGGCGCGTTCGGCGCGCACTTCATCGAAATCCTGCTGTACGGCCTCGCCTACTATCTGCTGGCGACCCGCTTCGGCGTCGGCCACATGGGCGACCCCGGCCCGCTGCCGTTCACGCGCTGCCTGTACTTTTCGGCGGAGACCTACACGACGCTGGGCTACGGCGACGTGCTGCCGCACGGCGACCTGCGCCTGCTGGCGGGCATGCAGGCGCTGAACGGGATGCTGCTGATCGGGTGGACGGCGTCGTACACCTATTTGTCGATGGAGCGGTTGTGGGATGACACCCGATAACGCGCCAGGATCGATGGCGACGCCGGTGCTGCCGGGGTGATGCGTCCCTAGCGGCGGCTATGCATCCACGACCGGGCCGCGAGCGCCATCGGCTGTTCCGCGCGCATTGCCGCCAGCAGTTCATTCCGCGGCACGCCCTTCTCCAGCCTGGCGAGCCAGGTCGTTGCCCACGCGGCGTTCCCGGGGTCCCCCGCGTTCCGCGCCAGCGCATTGAGTACCTGATAGGCACCGGCGGGATCGCCCTGCCATGCGTGGGCCAGCGCGGCAGCGCGCGCGAACGCGGCGACATCGTGGCCGTGGCGCCAGGCATCGATTGCCCTGCCGATGTCCTTGACGCTCGGCTCCGCCTCCATCAGTCCGACACGAAACAGCGCATACGACACGTCGGGCGCTTCCGGCGCCAGCAAGGCGGCCTGCGCCAGGCTGGCGCGAGCCGCTTCCAGCCGGTCGTGCCTGTCGGGGCCCGCGCCTTCCGCCAGCTTCGTCTGTGCCAGGCCCAGCAGATAATGCGGTTCGGGATTGTAGGGATCGTTCTCGACGGCGCGCGCCAGGTAGCCGATGGCATCACCCGGATTGCCCCAATCGACCTGGGCGCGGCTCAGCGTGATCTGGGCAAAATCGACGGCTGGTGCCTGCGCTGCCGTCTGCTGCAAACGCGCCAGCAGTTTCCTGCCGTCGGCGGGCGCGGGGCAGGCCATCAGCGCGGCGTTGTCGAGCACGAATTCGCCCTCCATGCGGCTCAGGCGGGTGAATTCGATATGGGCCTGGGGCAGGTCTGGTACCTCGACCTGCAGGATTTTCATGGACGCCTGGCGGTAACGCCACATCGCCGCGTCGAGCTCTTGTCCCGACAGGCCGTAGACGTCGGCAAACGCGTCGGCGGAATCGCTGCCTTCGTTGACCCGTTCAAGATACTTCGCCATCTTGTTGCGGTTGTCCTCGGACGAAAGCATGTAGTGTACGAGGTTGAACGAGCGCGCGAGGAATTCCCATTGCCGGTAATACCCGTTCGTGCCGACCGCATACGCATACGTTTCGGACGGTAAACGGTCGTGCAGGACATCGTCGAATCGCAGGCGCCTGATCCGCCCCTCGTCGATCTCCTGCAGCAGGTTATAGGACGTCCCGCCATCGCGGCCGACCAGCATCTGGTTGTCGGTAAAGCGCATGCCGCCGAAGTACGCGTCGAAGCCGGCAAAGAACCACCCCGGCGCGCGGATGCGCGTATGGCGGCGCAGGAAATTATCGGCGTACACCCAGAAATTCGTCATCAGCGTGTAATCGTCTTCCGGTCGGAGCAGCGACGCATTGTCCAGCTTCCAGCTCTTGGCCTTGCTGAACGTGAACGCTTGCGTCCCGTAGACACAGCTGCTGGTCAGGGCCATGGCGGAACCGTCGACTACGCCGAACTCCGGCGGCATGTCCGGCCGGCCCTGGAAGTACAGCCTGAACTTGGGCAGCGTCTCCCGACCGTCCAGGAACGGCTTCAGGTACAGCCGCAGCACGTAGTCGAGCCGCTCCAGATTGTTGACCAGTTCGATGACGTCATCCGGGTCGTCGTTCGAATACACGATCAGGTGCTGGCTCTCGATCCGGAACCATGCCGACGGATCGCGCACACCTTTGACGACGACCGTGGACGGATCGTGCCTGCCCTTGACGACAACCTTCGCGGGCTCGCTCCCGGATGCATGCGCAGGCATGAGCGCGATTGCCGCGAGCAGGGAAACGACGTGTTTGCAGTTGGCCATGCGCGTCTTTCTTTTTTGGGCGGGGACGGACAGCGACAACCAACATAACAGATGGCCAGCCGGTAGAAATGCGCACATTCCCACGACAAGACACACGACTGTAAGATGAACTGCACGCCAGTCGACGTTAATGTTAAATTAATGCTACATTCATCCATATACATACGCAAACATATTGCTGCACGGCAATATTGCTGCCATAATTTAATAGTTTGACGCTCGAACAAAACACCTCGCCTCGCGGCGAGGCTGCGGGCAAGGCGACGGGGACGCCCGGTATGCCCTTGAACGTGACATTGTCGGGGCGCGCCATCGGCGCGCCGTTTGGATGTTCATTAATGAAGGCTACCGATGAAAAAAAACTCCAGGATGTTTGCTCGAACCAGTCTTGCCGCTGCGCTGCTCATGTCGAGCACCGCCATGCTCCCGGTTGACGGCGTGGCGCAGGTCACCGGTTTCACGCACCCGGGCACGCCCCTCACCGCCTCCGATCTCATGACGCTCAAGTCGTACGTCGATCAAGGCAGGCAGCCGTGGAAGTCCGCGTACGACCAGCTGGCGAACGACGGCAGGGCCAGGCTCACCTACGTCATGGGGGGGCCGTATGCGACCGTGAGCCGCGCCCCCGATGTGAATCTCTGGCCGTGGCGCAGCGACATGATGGCGATCTGGAATCTGTCGCGGATGTGGTATTTCACCGGCAACAAGGATTATGCGAAGAAGGCGCACGACATCCTGATGCAGTGGGCCACCGTCCAGACCGAGTTCGCGGGTCGCGAGTCGATGCTCGACCTGGGCGACTACGCCTACATGTTCGTGGGCGGCGCGGATATCCTGCGCGGCACATGGCCGGACTGGACGGAGGCCGACACGGCCACGGTCAAGGCCTACTTCACCAATGTCCTGATTCCGGCATCGAACCCGTATGGCGAGAACATGTTCGGCGCCGCCAACAAGGGCGCGCTGGCCCTGAACGCGCTCGGACTGATGGCCATCTTCAACGACGACACCGAGCTCCTGGACCGGGTCGTCGCCCAGACCCGCACGCTCGCCCACATCGGCCTGCGCAGTTCCAACGACATCGGCATGCTCGGCGACTCCCTGCGTGACCAGGGGCATGCCCATGGACAGCTGAAATCGCTGGTCATGCTCGCCGAGGCGCTGTGGAAGCAAGGCATCGACGTCTATTCCGATTTCGACAACCGCCTGCTGGCGGCCGGCGAATATTTCGCGCGGGT
The DNA here is from genome assembly GCF_047302915.1 of Massilia sp. CT11-108. Lineage (NCBI taxonomy): Bacteria > Pseudomonadati > Pseudomonadota > Betaproteobacteria > Burkholderiales > Oxalobacteraceae > Massilia > Massilia sp. CT11-108. The sequence goes on from NZ_JBKYMO010000287.1 coordinate 6,449, forward strand.
GAACGAGCTCGAGCCCACGCCCTTCCTCCCGTTCGGCACCACCGACGCCTACTACACCGCCGACAACACGAACCGCGGGTGGAACGGCTGGGGAGGCGGGAACATCGTGCTCAACCAGATTTACAACGCCTACGTCAACCGCAAGGGCATGCAGGCACCGTTCATCGCGCAGCGGCGCCAGTGGATGCCGGTGGACAGCGGCAGCTTCGTGTTCCTGAAGGACGTCGACACGTCGACGGCGACGCCCCCGCCGGCGTTGTCCATTCCCGCCACCAGCTCGATCACCTCGGGCTTTGCCGACGCGGACATCGGGGGTGCCGCCCCGGCCGGCTCGGCCACCTACGCCGACGGCAAATGGACCGTGAAAGGGGGAGGCGCCGAAATCTGGGGCGGGAACGACAGCTGCCACTTCGCGTACCAGGCGCTCACCGGCGACGGCGCCATCATCGCGAAAGTGGAGTCGCTCCAGAACACCAGCCCGTCCGCGAAAGCAGGCGTCATGATGCGCACGAGCCTTGCGAAGGGTGCGCCGCGCGCCTGGATGGCCATTACCAACCGGATCCAGGCCGAACAGAACATGCAGAATCTCGCTGTTTACGGCGGCAATAACTACGGAAACAAGGTGCTCCCCATTGCGAGCTCCACCGCCTCTTACTGGGTAAAGCTCGAGCGCATCGGCAACATGATCACGGGTTACTTGTCTCCCGACGGGACCAACTGGGCCGCCACCGACATCGGCCGCATCGACGGCCCGCTGCCGGACACGATCTATGCCGGCCTGGTGGTCGCCTCGGTCGCCAACGGCACGCTGAATACCTCCACCTTCAGCAACGTGCAAATCACGGGCGGCGACGGCGGCGCGCCCGCCGCCATCCCCGCCGCGCC
>NZ_JBKYMO010000288.1:0-7330 GCF_047302915.1 Massilia sp. CT11-108
CTCCAAGTGCTTCATCGCCCAACCCCTGCTGCGTGATCAATTTAGCTTTGACAGCAAAAATTGGGCGACTACTTAGTTCCTTGATTTCTTCAGATTCCCTTCCTACTCCTTGCTTGAGTAGTCTGTCTCGACGGCTACTAAGCTTCCGCCAAGCTGGATTGGCTTTTCTCTTCTTGCCCTTGTTGTGAATACCCTGTTGTCTTTCAACCCACAAGTCAAACTCGTGCAAGTAGATATTTGCGAGGATAGGGCTGATGATGCCGCCCTGCGGAGTGCCAAGCTTATATTTGGTCAGTTGACCATTTTCCTCTCGCACTCCTGCTCGCAGGAATTTCCAAATGAGGTTAATGAACTTTTCGTCCCTGATCCGCTTTCGCAGCAGGTTAATCAGAACATTATGGTCGATGTTATCGAAGAACCCATTGATATCACCTTCCACCAGCCATTTGACGCCCTGCCAACTAGTGAACTCCCTGATCGACGTGTGACAGCTTCTTCGCGGTCTAAATCCGTGACTGTGCTCAGAGAACGTTGGAGATTCAGCATTGTCGTAGATAGATTCGAGGATTTCTCTAACCATCTCTTGGACGATCTTGTCCCTTGGCGAGGGGATGCCGAGTGGCCGTAACTTTCCATCGGCTTTCGGGATAAACTTTCGCCGCACTGGGCGAGGCTCGTACGATTCATCACGCACGGATGCGCAAATATCTTGTAGTGCCTCAAGGGAAATTTCGTCTAAGGTGACGTTGTCTTCACCCGCGGTCATGTTTCCAGGAGCGGATTTGATTCGCTCGCAAGCAAGCACCGCCAGCTGTGGTGAGCTCACTAGCCTAAAGATGTTGTCGTTGACCCAGTTAGGGTCGCGGTTCAACCTTCTTAGAGTCTCTAGTCTCTCTATGATCTTCATAGGTCATCCGACCCAACCATTGTTTGACTATCAACATTGCCTGTGACCCTTCTGAGCTTCTTCCCCTTACGGGGTCGAGCCCCCTCCCTATTAGGGGAGTAATGGTGCCTCGGACCGGGGTCGAACCGGTACGCCGTGAAGCGCAGCATTTTAAGTGCTGTGTGTCTACCAATTTCACCACCGAGGCGTCACTCTACTATGATCACTCCGTGACCATATCGCTTACGCGATTTAGGCCATCCCCGCGTTAACGATCGAACGCTGCGCCGGACTTAGGTACCCATTTCGTCATTTAGTCCCCTCGTCGGGGCTGTGCCACGACGGAAAACTATGGTGACCCTTAAAATCTTGATCAACATCATCGTGGAATGGGGCCTCGGTGTCCTTTCCCCATCGATACGGTAGACCGCACTCTGACTAGGATTCGAGCAGTTTAGCTCTTACCATATCCGTTCTACCTGCCACGCCGGGAAAGCGGACACTTTTCCCTTTGTGACTTTTCACGTCATGCTACAGTCCCTTACGAGGTTTCCCTCTCAGGTAAGACGCTGGTTTAGTCACTCTGCTTTCAGTGACATTGCATGCCTGCAACTACGTTCCATCGCCCTCTACGGGCGCACTTTTAAGTCCCGGGTGTCTACCAGTTTCACCATCCGGGCAGCGCGCCAAATTCTAGCACAGCCAGACCCGATCAGGGTCGAAATTGCAATATTGACCGCGATGGCGCGGGTGTCATTCCGGCTTGAAGGTCAGGTCGGCGTGCCCCGGGTCATCCCGGTGACGACCCGGCGCAAGCGCATGAGCCGCGCGCGCGACACCCCGAGCCGGAACGTCAAGGCCAGCACCGCCGCGCGCGGCCGGCCGGAGTGGCGGAACGCCAGCCACAGGCAGGACGCGGCGCGCCGGTCGTCGAGGACGAACAATCCATAGGCCGCCCACCACATCTTGTCGGCCCACAGCGCGCGCTGTTGCCGCGTCAGGCGGCCCGAGCGCAACCATTTCTGGCGGATCAGGAAATTCGAGTGGTGATACCAGGCGCTCGGCTGGGCAAACACGGTACGCACGACGGACGTGGCCACGATACGGTAGTGCGCCACGACCTCGGGCTGGAAAGCGAAGGCATAACGGTCCGCCAGCCGCAGCCACATGTCGTAGTCTTCGTAATTCAGGCGTTCGTCGTAGCCGCCGACGGCCTCCAGTGCGTCGCGCCGGATCAGCGTCGCCATGGCGGGGATGAAATTGCCGTTGGCCAGCCTGCTGAAGATCCGTCCCTGCGGCGGGTCGGTGACGCCATGCGCCTCGATGAAGGGTTTGGGGAGCAATTTCCCCGCTTCGTCCATCTGCCCGGCATCGGCATAGATGACGGCCGTGTCGGCGTCGAGCGATTGCGCCAGCGCCACCTGCGATTCCAGCTTGTGCGGCAGCCATGTGTCGTCGGTGGCGGTCATGCTGATGTACGTACCTTGCGCCAGCGCCAGCGCTTCGTTCAGCGAGGCGCAGATACCGCGGTTGACCTCGTGGCGGATGAAACGGGCCGCCGGATAATGCTCGGCCAGCCAGTTCGCGATGACCTGCGGCGAATGATCGCGCGAGCAGTCGTCGATCACGATCAATTCGAAGTCCTGGAACGTCTGGGCGCGAATGTTCTCCAGGCAGTCCAGCACGAAACGCTCGTGGTTATAGCAGAGGGCGATGACGGTGACGGTAGGGGTGTGCATGGATTGCCAATGCTCTAAATATAAGAACGATTGCCAGATAGTAGCCCAGCTGTAGGAAAATTCCTACTCGCTAACTGCCTGGCGTTGCGTACTTACATCGCTCGCCGTCCACGAGCCGTGCATCCGCGACCCGGTTCCGCCCGCCCCGCTTGGCCGCATACAGCGCCGCATCCGCCCGCTGCAACAGGCTTGCCAGCGACTCCCCGTCATCGAGACTGCCCACCCCCAGGCTGACCGTGTAGCGCACGGTCACGCCCCCTGGTCCGGCCACGGCGGCCTGTTCGAGCGTGCGCCGCAATTCGTCGGCGAGCGACATGGCCGCGTCCGCATCGGAATCCGGCAGCAGGACGCCGAATTCCTCCCCGCCCAGCCGGGCGCAGGTGTCGCCGCGCAGCACGGCGCCCGTCCGCGCGACGAGGTCGGCCAGCACAAGGTCGCCGACGGCATGGCCGTGGGTATCGTTGATGGACTTGAAATGGTCGACGTCGAAGATCAGCACCGACAGCGTCCTGCCCGCGCGCACGGCATCCGCGTGGGCGCGCCCGGCGCGGCCAAAGAAGGCGCGGCGCGACCAGGCGCCCGTCAGGTGGTCGTGTTCCGCCGCATACCGGGCCTGGCCGATCAGGCCGGCGTTCGCCATCATCACGGCGCCCAGGGTCAGCCCCGGCAGCGCCAGCGTGCCGAGGGCAAAGCAGACCAGGTTGACCGGCGAAGCGTCGAACAGCGCGACCTGGGCGTCATGGTGGGTCGCGTACATCAGCGCGCGCACCGCGTGGGCCGCCGCCAGGGTCAGCGCGGCGCCGAACGCGAACCGGATCGGATAACCGGCCCGGCCGGGCGGCGCCCAGGGCCGCAGCCCCCAGGCCATGGCGACGTACACGATGCCGTGAAACAGGGACGACAGCGCGACGCGCACCGCCATCGCATCCACGACGTAGTGGAATGCGCCCAGCGCCGCGGTCGACGCGGCCACCAGCACGGCCAGCGCACCGTACGGCGCCGGGCGGCCGAGGTGGCGCTGGAAGCCGGCATGCATCAGCGCCGGCGCGCACAGGAACAGCAGGTTCGCGATGTCGATCGACAGCACGTCCGCGATCCGCCCGCGGCCGGCGAACAGCAGCAGCGCCGCGATGGCCAGGACGTTCGCGACCGTCCACTCGCGCATGCCGGGCACCCCGCTACTTGCCAGCGAGCGCAGGACCATCAGCATGATCGCCGACAGTGCGATGGTGACAAATAATAGGAGTAAGGCGCTCAAATCGAAACGGGCTGGATGGGCTGGACGTGCAACACTGTCGAGACTGGCACGAGTCCCGGGAATCGCGCGCGAAATTGCGCGATAGCAATAAACCATGAGTTTAGCAAATTTGAGTCGAATGATCTTGCCGAGAAGGAACTATTCACGCGCTTTTCGGCAAAATCGTTGAAAAGATGCCCACCACGATGATGCAGAAACAACAGGGCGGCCGGTCCGCCGCGGCGCGCATCCAGGCCGTCGACGTCTTCCGGGTCCTGGCGATCGCCGCCGTCATCGCGCTGCACACCGCGCCGCGCGCAGGCCCCGACGCGGTCGGATTGCGCTTCGACGCCCGCACGGTGTGCGACCAGCTGGAACGCTTCGCCGTGCCGCTGTTCTTCATGTTGTCCGGCTATTTCTGGGCCGGCCGCTGCCAGGACCGTGCCGTATGCCGGACGGCCGGCGTGGCCCTCGCCCGGCGCGTCCTCGTGCTGTTCGTCGCCTGGTCCGCGATCTATTTCCTTATCACGGTCGCGGCGGTGGGCTGGGAAGCCGCCACGCGCCCCCTGCCCGGCCTGCCCACCCTGCTGCTGCAAGGCACCAAGGCCCACCTGTGGTTCCTGCCGGCACTTGCACTGGCGGCCCTCGTGACCGGCGTCCTGCTCGCGCGCGGCATGGAGCACACGCTCGTCGTCCTGGCGCTGGCGCTGTACGCAATCGGCCTTGCCGGCAAGGCGTATGCCGACACGCCCATCGGCTTCCACACGCACGTCAACATGCGCAATGGGCTGTGCTTCAGCCTGATCATGTTCGTCACCGGCGTCCGTCTGCAGCGCCTGGGTCCGCGGCCCGCATGGCGCCGGCTCGGCCCCGCGCTGGCGCTGGGCGGACTGGCCCTCCAGCTGGCGGAGGTCGCCTGGCTGCACGCACATTGGGGTACGAACATGGCACAGGATTTCGTGCTCGGCACCTATTTCTATGGTCTGGGCTTGACGATGCTGGCCCTGTCGGATCCGGCGCCGCTGCGCTGTCCCCGCCTCGCCGGGCTCGGGCCGCTGGTGCTGGGCATCTATGCGTCGCACTTCCTGTTCGTCGACCTGCTTGCCGGCCCGGATGCGCCGCTGCGCGCCGTCCCCGGCCGGGATATCATCGTCGTCGCCCTCGTCTTCGCGCTGTCGCTGGCGCTGACGGGATTGTTGTGGCGGTTCGCGCCCACGCGCCGCCTCGTCGCATGAATCCGGCGCCACCAAGTACGGACCGACCCGCACGGCGCGCCCTAACGGACGACCGGCGTCGCCCATCTGCGCTACCATCGTCCCATGTGTGGACGATTTGACCAAAGCCAGACCGCGCGCCATTACGCCAACCTGATCGGCTGGACCGACGCCGTGTTCGACAGCGAGTCGAGACCGACGACGAACGCGGCGCCCGGCACCTACCGCCCCGTCATGCACGTGCAGGACGGCGAGCAGCGCGTGGACGACGTGTTCTGGAGTTACCGCGCGAAATGGGCTGAAGGCAAGGTGCCCATCGTCATCAACGCCCGGCTGGAAAAGCTGGCCAACCGCTACTGGTCGCGGCTCGTCAAGAACGGGCGCGGCATCGTGCCCGCCGAGGGCTGGTACGAGTGGACGGGAGAAAAGGGCCACAAGCAGCCGTGGCACATCCACCGCAAGGACCACGCCCCGCTGTTCATGCTGGCCGTCGCCAACTTCGGCCCGTTCGAGGAGAACCGCGCCGAGGCGGGTTTCGTCATCGTCACGGACGACGCGTCCGGCGGCATGCTGGACATCCACGACCGCCGCCCCGTCGTGCTGGAGGCGGAAGACGCGAAACTCTGGCTCGATCCGGGCCTGTCGCCCCAGCAGGCCATCGAACTGGCGCGCCATGCGGCCGTGCCGGCGGATGCCTTCGAATGGTACAAGGTCAGCACGGCCGTCAACCGGGCCGGCGCCGACGGGCCGGATATCACCCGGCCGCTCGACGACTGACGTATCCCAAAGTCAACAATTGCAGCAAGTCACCTTCACAACGACAGCTGAGAACCATTATCGCAAACGCCGTTATGAGCTAGGTCGTATCGAATGTCGCAACCAAGCGCGGCGATCGATGGTCATACGAGACCGCAAGACATGACGAAAGGGTTGCGCAATGGGTGACTACCTGAGGATCCAAGAAATGTTGAAGGAAGGCGAAGCCTATGCCGGCCTGATACTCGGCAAGAACGGCGAGTCCGACTACCACCTGGTGCTGTTGCCGGACGAAGCGTCCGACGTCAGCTGGCCTGCCGCGCGCGAATGGGCTGCCGCGCGGCAAGGCGGGCTGCCGACACGGCGCGAACTCGCCCTGCTGTTCGCCAACCTGCGCGAAGGTTTCGACCGCGTCTGGTACTGGTCGAACGAGTCCCACGACACACGGCCGCAACTGGTCTGGGGGCAGAATTTTGCCAGCGGCATCCAGACCGTGTATGGCCGTCCGTTCCGCGGGCATGCCCGCGCGATCCGGCGTATCGACGCCGGATGACGGCCACGGCAGGCGGTGCGCCGCCTGCCGCAGCGCTGCTGCTCTTACTTCGTCGTTTTCGCCTCGGTGAAGACGTTGGAGCGGCCAATGGGCTGATCCATGTTGGCCAGGAACCAGGCCGTCGTCGCCATGACGGCGGCGTGGCGGCGCAGGTTTTCCGGATCCACCTTATCGAAGGTATCGGCGGGGGTATGGTGATAATTGAAGTAATCGGACGAATCGATCCACGGTTCGAAGGTCGGCACGCCCGAATCTTCCAGGTCGTGCAGGTCGCCGGCACCGACGACGTCGTCGCGCCGGAATGCGCCCGCGCCCATCGGATACAGGGCCGCCTGCAGCGGCGCGAGCAGCTTCGCGCCGGCCACGCCGATGCCCGCGTGCAGGCCGAACGGACGGCCCGAGCCGCCGTCGTCCTCGTACGCCGCGAAATGCTTCTCGGCGAGCTTCTTGTTGACGGCGTCATACGTGTGCCCGCCGCGGCCGCCGTTCTCCTCGTTCATCCAGGCGACGACGCGGATCGTGCGGCGCGGGCGGTAATCCAGCTTGCGCAGCGTGTTGATCACTTCCATCGCGCTGACGACGCCGGACGCGTCGTCGTTGGCGCCGGTGGCGAGGTCCCACGAATCCAGGTGGCCCGACACGATCACGATCTCGTCGGCCTTGTCGGTGCCCGGCCAGTCGGCGATCACGTTGTAGCTGTCGGCGTCCGGCAGGATCTGCGGCGTCAGGGTCAGGTGCATCGTGACGGGTCCGCGCTTCGACAGGCGCGAAATCAGCAGCGAGTCTTCGATCGTGACGGCCGCCGCCGGGATGCGCGCATCGTCTTTGAGGAGCGTGGCGCCCGTGTGCGGGATGCGGTAAGCGGCACCGCCGACGAGCTGCGCAAGCTGGGCGCCAAGGTCACGCTGCAACCGGTCAAGGTGCCGCACTGGGTGCGCGGCGAAG